>JBPEWX010000007.1:0-1734 GCA_052032235.1 Ilumatobacter sp.
GGCCGAGGCCGAGCACGGCATCACCGACGCGATCAAGCTCGCCTCCAACGAGAACCCGGCCGAGCCGCTTCCGGCGATCGTCGAGGCGATCACCGCCGCCGCGTCGGGCGCCAACCGCTACGCCGATCACCGGGCCACCGCCGTTCGCCAGGCGCTGGCCGACCGCCTCGGCGTGACCGTCGAGCAGGTCACGGTCGGCAACGGCACGGTCGGCCTGCTGCAACAACTGTGGTTGAGCTACGTCGATCCGGGTGACGAGGTCGTGTACCCGTGGCGCTCGTTCGAGGTCTATCCCGTCTACACCCAGGAGATGGCCGGCACGGCTGTCACGGTTCCGCTGCGCGACGATCTCGGGTTCGATCTCGACGCCGTCGTCGACGCCGTGACCGACCGCACCAAGCTCGTCGTCCTCGCGACACCGAACAACCCGACGGGTGTGGCGTGCACGACCGCCGAGCTGCGCACCGCACTCGAGCGGATTCCGCAGCGCGTCATCGTCTGCATCGACGAGGCCTACCGCGAGTTCCTCGATCCGGCGTTCGGCGACCCGGTGACCGAGCTGTTGCCCGACTTCCCCAACGCGATCGTCACCCGCACGATGTCGAAGGCGCACGGTCTCGCCGGCGTGCGCGTGGGCTATGCGGTCGGGCATCCCGAGGTGGTCGCCACGATCGACAAGACCCTCGTCCCGTTCGCCGTGAACGCGCTGGCCCAGGCTGCGGCGCTGGCGGCGATCGAGCACGAAGATGACATCCGTCGCTCGGTCGCCGGGATCCTCGCCGAGCGAGCGCGGGTCGAAGCGGCCCTGAGCGAGGCCGGATGGGCGTTGCCCGACCATCAGGCCAACTTCGTCTGGCTCGCGTTGGGTGAACGCACCGACGAGATCGCACTCGGCCTCGAGCGTCGTGGCGTCGTCGTGCGACCCTTCTCGGGCGAAGGAATCCGCGTCACGATCGGCACCCCCGCCGAGAACGACCGCTTCGTCGCGGCCCTGGCCGAGGTGTCGGCATGAACAAGCAGCGCTGGTTCCCGGGCGACCCGCGCCAGGTCGGGAACGACCCCGACTATCGGTTCACCCTGGCGAACGAACGGACCTTCCTCGCCTGGATCCGGACCGCGCTCGCCCTGTCCGCCGGCGGGCTCGCAGCCGTCACGATCCTCGACGACTTCGCCGGCGAGGAGTTCCTCGGGATCGGCCTGCTCGCGCTCAGCTTCGCCACGGCCGCGACCGCCTACCGTCGGTGGGCGCTCAACGAGCGGGCGATGCGCCTCGACGAGCCGCTCCCGCCGTCGAAGCTGCCCGTGACGATGGCGGTGGGCGTCGCCCTCGTCGCCGTCGCTGCCGCCGTGTTCTTCGTCGTCGACACGCTGTGACCGGGACGACGTGATGGCCGGACGGGAGCGACCGACTCGGGTCTTCGACGCCGGACTCCAGCAGGAGCGGACGGCTCTGGCGTGGGAACGCACCGCCATTGCCTCGATGGTGGCCGGGGTCCTGCTCGCCCGGTACAGCGCCCAGGAACTCCACGTCGCGGTCGCGGCGATCGGCATCTTGCAGGTCGTCCTCGGGGCGCTGCTGCTGATCTGGACCGGGGCGCACTACGACGATCTCCACGGGCCGCTGCGGGCCGGCGACAGCCCGGTTCACCCGTTGGCGGCCCGCATCGTCGGGATCGCCTCGGTGTGTTTCAGTGGCGCCGCCCTGATCGTCGCGATCGCGATCGCGTTGCGATG
>JBPEWX010000070.1:0-2278 GCA_052032235.1 Ilumatobacter sp.
ACTTCGGGTCAGGTGTCGCAGGTGACGGCGAGGAACGAGTACTTCGGGTCAGGTGTCGCAGGTGACGGCGAGGAACGAGTACTTCGGGTCAGGTGTCGCAGGTGACGGCGAGGAACGAGCCGTTACCGGAGATCACCTGACCCGGGACGGGTGCGCGAACCCGAGCGCCCGAGCTGCTCGGCCAACTCCAGGGGACCCCGACACCCGACCCGAGCGGCACCGAACAGAACGGAGCGTGATCCGACATGATGGAGACGATGACCGACACGATCACGTTGCTCGTGGCCGAGGACGACCGCCAGGTGCGCGAAGCACTCGAGCGGATCCTCGGGTTCGAGGGCTACCGGGTGATCAGCGTCGCCGACGGCGCTGCCGCGCTCGAGGCCGTGGTCACCGAGCAGCCCGACGCGCTCGTGCTCGACGTGATGATGCCGTACGTCGACGGGCTCGGCGTGTGTCGGATGCTGCGGGCCAAAGGCGACCGCACCCCGATCTTGATGCTGACCGCCCGGGACGAGGTCGGCGACCGCGTGGCCGGTCTCGACGCCGGTGCCGACGACTACCTCGCCAAGCCGTTCGCGCTCGACGAACTGCTGGCCCGGCTGCGCGCCCTGCTGCGCCGCGTCGACGCCGGCCCGGGCGCCGGTGAGATCCTCCGGTTCGACGACATCGAGCTCGACCTGGCCGGGCGTGTCGTGCGCCGAGGTGATCGGTTGATCGAGCTCACCCGGACCGAGATGCAGATCCTCGAGTTGCTGATGCGTCACCCCGGCGTGGTGCTCGACCGCATGACGATGTACACCGAGATCTGGGGATACGAGGGCGAGACCTCCTCGAAAGCGCTCGACGTCCACACCCGCTACGTCCGCCGCAAGCTCGAAGCCGGTGGTGAGTCGCGAGTGATCCACACCGTGCACGGCGTCGGCTACGTCTTGCGGCAGCCGTTGGACGGTTCGTCGTGAGCTTGCGCGGACGGGTCACCGCGATCGTCGCCGTGCTCGTGGTGGTCGGGATCGGTGCCGTCGCCGTCATCGCGTACGGGGTGACGCGCAACGAACTCACCTCCGAGGTCGACCAGTTCGTCAAGGAACGAGCCCAGGAGATCGTCGAAGGTCAGCGCGAATCCCGCGACCGACGAGACCGCAACGACGGCAACGGCCGGGCGGACGGCGACGTCGTCGGCGACGTCGACTTGGAGCTCGATCGCGACGGGGTCACCTACACCGACGCCGATGCGATCGTGCAGGCGATCGACGGCGACGGCGTGGTGATCGAGAGCGACGGCGGCGACCTCCCGGTCGACTCGGTCGACATCGCGGTGGCGTCGGGGGATCGTGCGGTGCTGCGCGACATCGAGATCGACGGGGAGTCGTACCGGATGATCACGGTGCCGTACGGCGACTCGGGAGCGATCCAGGTGGCCCGCAGCACGGCGTCGACCGATTCGGTCCTGTCGGAGCTCGGGTGGCGCTTCGCCCTCGTCGGCGCGCTGTTCGCCGCGCTCGCGGCGCTCGCCGGCTGGCTCCTCATGCGACGGGCGACCAGGCCGCTCGCCGACCTGACGGCCGCCACCGAGCGGGTGGCCCGGACGCACGATCTCGAACCGCTGCGGCTCGATCGCGACGACGAGATCGGTCGACTCGCGGACAGTTTCGACGAGATGCTGATCGCCCTGTCGTCGAGTCGCGAACAGCAGCGACGACTGGTGCAGGACGCCGGTCACGAGTTGCGCACCCCGCTCACCAGCCTGCGCGCCAACATCGAGTACATGGAGCGGGCACCGGCGTTGTCCGACGACCAGCGCGGCGAGCTGCTCACCGCCTTGCGGACCGAGACCGAGGAGTTGGGCGTGCTCGTCAACGAGGTGATCGCGCTGGCCAGCGGTGACGTCGGCGACGCCGACCCCGACACCGATCTCGATCTCGCCGACGTCGTGGCAGAGGCGGTCGAGCGGTTCCGTCGTCGCACCGAACACGAGGTCGTGCTGTCGCTCGAACCGACACCGCTCGTCGGCAACGAGGCGCTCCTCGACCGGGCGGTGACGAACCTGCTCGGCAACGCCCACAAGTTCGGCCCGGCCGACCGGCCGATCGAGGTGCGCCTGGCCGACCGCACCCTGACCGTGCGCGACCACGGACCGGGGATCGACCTGAGCGACCTCGACCGTGTCTTCGACCGCTTCTACCGTTCCGACGCGGCCCGTTCGCAACCGGGTTCCGGACTCGGCCTCGCCATCGTTCGCCAGGTGGCCGAGCACCACGGTGGCACGGCCCGAGCG
>JBPEWX010000700.1:0-15517 GCA_052032235.1 Ilumatobacter sp.
CGTCCGAGCGCCGCCGCGGCGAAGGCGATCTTCGCCCGCTACCTGACCGACGAGATCCCGATCATGGAGGGCGAGGACGTCCCCGCGATGATCGACCGCACCGTCGAGGAGATGTACCGCGACGACGACGCCAACCGCTTCCTCGAGGTGACCTACCAGAACGGCGACAAGGAGATCCTGTACTACAAGGATTTCGCGAGCGGTGCCATGATCGAGAACATCGTCCGTCGCGCCAAGAAGCTGGCGATCAAGCGGGTGATCAGCGGTGGCTCTCGCGGCGTGTGCGCCGACGACCTGATCGCGTCGATCAAGCAGGAGTACAAGGAACACGAGGACCTGCCGAACACGACGAACCCGGACGACTGGGCGAAGATCTCGGGCAAGAAGGGCGAACGGATCGTCTTCATCCGCACCCTCGTCAACCAGGGCGACGATCACGACCCGCTGGGCGGTCGCACGATCGAACGCACCCAGACCGGTCAGTACCTGTAGCCGTTCGTGGCCCCGATCGCCCTGCGCCTCTCGTGGCGCACCTGGCTGCGTTGGCTCGCGGCGCTCGCCCTCACGTTGGCCGTCGGGATCCTCGCGGCGACCGACTCGGTGCCGTGGTACTTCCGGATCGTCGCTGTGTTCGGGTTCCTGGGCGGCATGGTGGTGTTGCTCGACGTCGCCCTGTTCATCCGGACGTGGGACGTCGACGGTCAACGATGGTGGGTGCCGCGCCTGACCTCCCGCGGTCGCATCATCCCCGTCGACGACCGGCGGGTCGTCGAACTGCACCACACGTACCCGGCCCGGCTGCGCATCTCGGGCGACAAGGGCCAACGCGATCTGGTCATGAACCCGCTGGTCAGCGTTCGCGATCTCGACCGCTGGTTCGACCGCATCGCCGCGGCGTGATCGCCCGCTGACGCTCGTCGTCAGCGCCAGGCGCCGTGGATGAGATCGAGGCTGCGGATCTTGTCCTCGACGTCGTAGGTCGCCGCCGTGAGCATCAGCTCGTCGGCCTTGGTGCGATGCACGAGATCCCGCAACCCTTCGACGACCCGTTCGGTGCTGCCGATCAGCTGCTCGGACGGCATGGTCCGTGCCTGCTGGGCGTCGGGGTGGTCGACGGCGGCGTCGGGTGACACCAGTGGATACCGCCGGTTGGTGCGGATCCCGAGCCGGAGGATCCGGCTCGGCAGTCCGATCCGCTCCGCCTCCTCGTCGGTCTCGGCCGCCAGCGCGCCGACGCCGAGGATGAGGTACGGCTCGTCGAGGACGGGAGACGGCTCGAACTTGTCGAGGTAGAGCTGCGAAGCGAGGTTCGTCTGACCGGTGTCGAAGTGGTGGGCGTAGGCGAACGGCAGGCCGAGCATGCCGGCCAGTTGGGCGCTGTAGCCCGACGAGCCCAACAGCGCCACGGTGGGAGAGCTGGTCAGCACCGGCGTCGCCCGGAACGAGGTCCACATCCCCTCGTCGCCACGCCGGTCGCCGAGCATCCCCATCACGTCGATCAGGTCGCGCGGGAACTTCTCGACGCTCTCGTGCGGATGCCGGCCGAACGCTGCGGCGGTGCGCGGGTCGGTGCCCGGCGCCCGGCCGATACCGAGGTCGATCCGGCCGGGATACAGCGACTCCAGCAGCGCGAACTGTTCGGCGATCGCGAGCGGCGCGTGGTTCGGCAGCATGACGCCACCCGAGCCGACCTTGATCCGTTCGGTCTTGGCGGCGAGGTGCGCTGCGAGGACGCCGGGTGTCGTCGACGCGACCGTTCCCATGTTGTGGTGTTCGGCGACCCAGAACCGCAGGAAGCCGAGCCGGTCGGCGTGCTGCGCCAACCGGGTCGTGTGGTCGAGCGCGAGCGACGACGTGCCGCCGTCACGCACGACCGACAGGTCGAGGACCGAGAGGGGGATCACCGGTCCGACGGTATCGGCGCTCGACACGAGCGACGAGTGGCGCCCGCCACTCAGCGCACGATCGCGACCGGGCTGTGGCTGTGGCTCGCCAGATCGAGGCTCGTCGACCCGAGCAGGAGGCCCCGGAATCCGCCTCGGCCACGCGACCCGACCACGATGAGGTCGGCCTCGCGTGACTCTTCGATCAGGGCGAACTCGGGCGTGCCGTTCACCGGGCGTGCGGTCACGGTGACGGCCGGGTCGAGATCGGCCGCGGCGATCACCCGCTCGACGACCGCGATCGCGTCGGCGTCGAGATCGTCGAAGTCGCCGCCGGCGTTCGAGAACCGCCCGGCCGCGACCATCGGCACGAACCAGGCGTGCACGGCGTCGATGCGGGCCTCGGGGAACATCATCGCCGCGAAGCGGAGCGCACGGACCGACTCGTTCTCGCCGTCTTCCAGGTCGTGGTCGTCGACGCCGACCACCACGTGCAACGGTTCGGGCGCATGGTCGCCACGGCAGACGACGACGGGGCACTCGGCGTGGTGGACGACATGGTTCGCGGTCGAACCGAGCACCATCGTCGCCTGCCCCGACCCCTGATGACCGACCGCCACGACGTCGGCGCTGCGGTCGGTGGCGACATCGACGATCGCACGGCCGGCGTGGCCCTGCACGGTCACCGGCTCGATCCGGTCGTCGCCGATCGACGAGACGAGTTCGGCGAGGCCCTCGGAGGCGACCCGTTCCATGTCGTCGATCGGGATCATCGCCAGCGTGTCGATGCCGACCATGGTCGGCAGGTTCCAGGCGTGGACGGCGATGATCGAGTCGTTGGCGTACGCCGCAGCGCGAGCCCACTCGAGTGCGCGCCCGCCCTCGTCGGTCGCGTCGACGCCCACCACGAAAGTCCGAGAAGTCATGCCGTGATTCTCGCCCACGCGGTGGCCTCGTGCATGCATCGCGGGTTTCGGCGCACGCGTGTGCTCGACATACGGTGAGCGGCATGTACGAATGGTCCGAGGAACACCAGATGATCCGAGCCGCGATGAAGGACTTCATCGCGAAGGAGATCATCCCGATTCGCGACGACCTGGAGCACGGCGACCTTCCTCCGTACGACGTCCTCCGGAAGCTGTACACCCAGTTCGGGATCGCCGATCAGTCGGAGGCTTCGTTCTGGAAGCGACTCGAGTTCGACAAGCAGGTCGCCGCCGGTGAAGCAGACCCCTCCGACCGCCCGAGCCGGCACGGCGGCGGGGGAGACGCCGGGTTCTCGCTGATCCCCACGATCGAGCTGTGCCGCCAGTGCCCGGGTCTCGTGACGGCACTCGGTGTCTCGGTGGGCCTGACCGCCTCGGCCATCAACGGCAAGGGAACGATCGCACAGCGCGAGCGCTGGGTGCCCGACCTCCTGACGTTGCGCAAGGTGGGCGCCTGGGCGATCACGGAGCCGAACTCGGGTTCCGACGCGTTCGGCTCGATGCTCGCCACGGCTCGGCGCGACGGCGACGAGTACGTGCTCAACGGCAACAAGACGTTCATCACCAACGGCCCGTACGCGGACACGATCGTGTTCATCTGCAAGCTCGACGAGGGCAACGACCCGAAGGACCGAAAGGTGCTGAGCTTCGTGCTCGACTCGGGGATGCCCGGTCTCACCCAGACGCCACCGCTGCGCAAGATGGGGATGCACTCGTCGCCGACCGGCGAGCTCTTCCTCGACGACGTCCGGGTCGGCAAGGATCGTCTGATCGGTGAGGACGAGAACCCGTCCTCGGGCGGCGGCCGCGACGGCGCCAAGGCCACGTTCCAGCAGGAGCGGGCGGGTGTCGCCGCCATGGCGCTCGGCATCATCGAACAGTGCCTCGAGGTGTCGGTCGCCTACGCCAAGGAACGAGTCCAGTTCGGTCAGCCGATCGGCGACTTCCAGCTGATCCAGCAGAAGCTCGCCACGATGGAGGTCGCCCGGATGAACATCCAGAACCTCGTGTGGCGCACGATCGAGATGTCGAACGCCGGGCAGACGATGACCTTCGCCGAGGCGTCGGCGATGAAGCTCTATTCGGCCCAGCAGGCAACCGCGTGCGCGCTCGAAGCGGTGCAGTTGCACGGCGGCAACGGCTACATGGCCGAGTACCACGTCGAACAGCTCGCGCGGGACGCCAAGGTGCTCCAGATCTACGCCGGCACCGACGAGATCCAGACCCGCGCGATCGCGAAGTCCCTGCTCGCCGACTGACCGCTCGTGCCCGCCGTGCCCCTCCTCGCCGTCGGAACCGATCACGGGTAGGGTGCGCGTATGTCGATCCACAAGGTCTGCGGTATCGAGACCGAGTACGGCATCGTGGTGCGTGGGGGTGACAACAACCCGGTCAGTGCCTCGTCGCTCCTGATCAACGCCTACGTCAGCGCGACGTCGAAGAAGGTCGGCTGGGACTTCGAGGACGAGACGCCGGCGAACGACGCACGCGGGTTCAACCTCGACGCCGTCTTCGCACCCGAGATCGAGACGACCCTCGTCAACGCGGTCCTGCCGAACGGTGCCCGCTACTACGTCGATCACGCCCACCCCGAGATCTCGATCCCGGAGGTCACGAACGCGCTCGAGGCGGTCACGTGGGATCGCGCCGCCGACGAGATCATCCGACGCTCGATGCGTCACGCCGACAACATCCTCGACGACGGCGCCGAGGTGATCGTCTACAAGAACAATTCCGATGGCAAGGGCAACAGTTACGGCTGCCACGAGAACTACCTCATGGCTCGCGAGGTGCCGTTCGGTCGCATCGCCACCCAGATCACGCCGCACTTCGTCACCCGTCAGGTGTTCTGCGGTGCGGGCAAGGTCGGCTGTGAACAGCCCGGTCGTGAACCCGGCGACGTCGCGTACCAGCTCAGCCAGCGGGCCGACTTCTTCGAGGAGGAGATCGGTCTCGAGACGACGCTGAAGCGTCCGATCGTGAACACTCGCGACGAGCCGCACTGCGATCCGCAGCAGTACCGCCGCCTGCACGTGATCGCGGGCGACGCGAACATGAGCGAGGTCGCCACGTACCTGAAGGTCGGCACCACCGCGATCGTCCTCGCGATGATCGAGGACGACGTGATGGGTGACGATCTCGTGCTCGGCAATCCGGTGCCGGCGGTGCGCCAGGTGAGCCACGACCCGACGCTGCGCCAGACGATCATGCTGCGCGACGGTCGCCGGGCCACGGCCCTCGAGATCCAGTTCGGCCTGCTCGAACGAGCCCAGAAGTACGCCCAGACCCACGGCCTCGAACCCGTCGGCGCCGACGTCGGCCACGACGTTCTCGCACGGTGGGAGGCGATGCTGAGCGCCCTCGAGACCGATCCCGACTCGGTCGCCGACCAGGTCGACTGGGTCGCCAAACGACGCCTGGTCGACGGGTTCCGCAGCCGACACGACCTGCCGGCCGACTCGCCGAAGCTCAAGGCGATCGACCTCCAGTACCACGATCTCCGCACCGATCGTGGCCTGGCGTACCGGGTCGGCTTGCAGACGGTCGCCGACGCCGCGGCGGTCACCGAGGCGATCACCGAGCCACCGACCACGACCCGGGCCTACTTCCGTGGCCGGTGCCTGCAGAAGTTCCCCGACGACATCGTGGCCGCGAACTGGGATTCGATGGTGTTCGACGTCGGTCGCGACCCGCTGCGCCGGGTGCCGATGATGGAGCCGCTACGCGGGACCGCCCATCATGTTGCTACGTTGATCGACGAGAGCACCACCGCCGCCGAGTTGCTCGACCGACTCGGCGCCTGACACGAGCGAGGCCATCCCCATGGCAGAACGCATCAACAAGCAGAAGACCACCAGCGACCGCACCGACGAGACCGTCGACGAGGCCGCGCCCGCCGTCAGCGAGTCGGGCGAGAAGCTCAAGGCCGACCTCGACGATCTGCTCGACGAGATCGACGAAGTGCTCGAGACCAACGCCGAGGACTTCGTCAAGTCGTACGTGCAGAAGGGCGGGCAGTAGCCCGTGTCGATGCCGTTCTTCGAGCCCGGTGACGATCCGGGTTCGAACTTCCCGGAGTTGCTCCGGCGCGTCGGCCTCGCAGGCCACGCCGAGCAGTCCGGCCAGATCGACGTGCCGCACGCCACGACGTGCGTCGCGCTCCGTTTCGCCGACGGTGTCGTCATGGCGGGCGACCGCAGGGCGACGTCGGGCAACCTGATCTCGCATCGGGCGATGGAGAAGGTCGTCCAGGCCGACCGGTACAGCGGCGTCGCCATCGCCGGTGCCGCCGGCCCGGCGATGGAGATGATCCGGCTCTTCCAACTGCAGCTCGAGCACTACGAGAAGGTCGAGGGTTCGCCGCTCAGCCTCGAAGGCAAGGCCAACCAGCTCTCGATGATGGTGCGCGGCAACCTGCCGGCAGCCATGCAGGGCATGGTCGTCGTCCCGCTGTTCGCCGGCTACGACCTGCGACGCGACGTCGGGCGCCTGTTCGCCTACGACGTCACCGGGGGCCGCTACGAGGAACGCGAGTACGTCGCGACCGGATCCGGCAGTCTCCACGCCAGCACCGTCATCAAGGTCGGCTTCCGTTCGGCGATGACGCGCGACGACGCGATCGATCTGGCCGTCCGGTCGCTGTGGGAAGCCGCCGACGCCGACTCGGCCACCGGTGGGCCCGACGCACTCCGCGGCATCTATCCGATCGTGGCCACCGTGACGTCCGACGGCTGGGAGCCGGTCGGTGACGACGATCTCGCCGAGCGGTTCCGTCGCATCGCCGACGACGTGCTCGTCCGCACCACCCCGCCCGCACCCGACCCGGCACTGGGAGGCGACGACGCATGAGCATGCCGTTCTACGTCGCACCCGAGCAGGTGATGAAAGATCGCGCCGACTACGCGCGCAAGGGCATCGCCCGTGGACGAGCACTCGTCGCGATCCGGTACACCGACGGCATCGCGATCGTCGCCGAGAACCCGTCCGAAACGCTGCGCAAGGTCAGCGAGATCTACGACCGCATCGCCTTCGCAGGCGTCGGCAAGTACAACGAGTTCGATCAGCTCCGGGTGGCCGGGATCCGAGCCGCCGACCTCAAGGGCTTCCAGTACTCGCGCGACGACGTCGACGCCCGGACCCTCGCGAACCAGTACGCCCAGATCCTCGGCACCGTGTTCACCCACGAGATGAAGCCGATGGAGGTCGAGATCCTCGTCGCCGAGGTCGGGCTCGAACCCGACGGCGACCAGATGTTCCACATCCTCTACGACGGCACCGTCATGGACCAACGTGACACCGCAGTGCTCGGTGGGGACGCCGAGGCCATCTCTGCACGCCTGGCCGAGTCGTTCTCCGACGGGCTCGACCTCGCCGGTGCCGTCCGGATCGGCGTCGACGCGCTCGCCGGGCCCGAACGTGAGCTCGCGACGAGCGAACTCGAGGTGGCGCAACTCTCGCGTGGCAACGGTCGCCGGTGCTTCCACCGCCTCACCGAGGGTGACGTCGTCGCAGCGCTCGGTCGCTGACCGGCCGCTGCTCGGCGGCCCGCGCCGGCGGGCACCCCGGTGGCTCCGTGCCCTGATCGCGCTCGGTGCACTCGCCGCCGCGCTGTTCAGCGCGGCGCTGTTGCTCTCCGACCGTGCACCCGGCGTGCTGCGCACGGTGCTCGGCCCGCGCATCGAGCGGCTCTGGAACCGAATCGACCTCGCCGGGCGGCCGGCCGAGCTCGCCGGCGAGGCGGCGTCCCAACCCGACGCGGTGGTGCACGTGCTGCTCTGGGCGGTGGTGGCGGTCCTCGCCGTGCTCACCCTCTGGTCGTGGCGAGCGATCCCGTTCGTCGTCGTCGCCGTCGCCGCGGCATCGCTCGTGATCGAGCTCGGCCAAGGCGTCTGGAGCGACACCAGGGCCGTCGAGCGCAGCGACATGGCGGCCAACCTCCTCGGCACCACGATCGGCGCCTCGGTCGCGGTCGTGGTGATGGGCCTGTGGAGCGCACTCGGTTCGCTCACATCGGGCTCCAGCGAGCTCTAAGGTGGGGCCGTGCCCGCCATCGACCTGAACGCCGACATCGGTGAGTCGTACGGCATCTGGGCGCTCGGCGACGACGACGCGATGCTCGACGTCGTCACCAGCGCCAATGTGGCGTGCGGGTTCCACGGTGGAGACCCGAGCACGCTCCGCCGGGTCTGCCACGCCGCCGCCGAACGGAACGTCACGATCGGTGCCCAGGTGTCGTATCCCGACCTGCTCGGCTTCGGCCGTCGCTTCATCGACATCGATCCCGGCGAGCTGCGCGACGCCGTGCTGTACCAACTCGGTGCGCTCGACGGCTTCGCCCAGGTGGCCGGCACGGGCGTGAAGTACCTGAAACCGCACGGTGCGCTCTATCACGCGTGCGTCACGCATCACGATCAGGCCGAGGCCGTCGCCACCGCGGCACACGAGTTCGACCCGTCGATGGCGATCCTCGGCGCGCCCGGCTCACCGCTGCTCGCCGTCGCCGATGCACTCGGGATGGAAGCCGTTCCCGAGGCGTTCGCCGACCGGGCCTACCTCGGGGACGGTCGCCTCGTCCCTCGCTCCGAACCCGACGCCGTCATCACCGACCCGAGCGTCGTCGCCGCACGCGCGGTCGCCGTCGCGACCGAGCGTCGAGTCACCTCGATCGACGGCACCCACGTCGAGGTGCACGCACGCTCGATCTGCGTGCACGGCGACACCGCCGGCGCCGTCGATCTCGCCCGTGCGGTTCGAGCCGGACTCGAGATGGCTTCGGTGAACGTGCACGCGTTCGCGCTGTAGCCATGCGCGTCCTCCCGATGGGACCGACCGCCGTCCTGCTCGACGAACTCGGCGCGCCACCGGCGAGCGTGGGGGAGGCCGTTCGGCGCCTGCGTCTCGATGGGGTCGTCGACATCGTTCCGGCCGCCGAGACGGTGCTGATCACGGTCGATCGACCGGAGGACGTCCGCACGGTGCTCGACGCGCTGCCGGTGGTGGAGCACGAGGAACCGGACGAGCGTCGGGCGACTCCGGTCGAGATCCCGGTCGTGTACGACGGGGAGGATCTCGCCGAGGTCGCCGCCCGAACAGGCTTGTCGATCGCCGACGTGATCGAGCGACATGCAGGGGCCGGGTTCAGCGTCGCATTCTGCGGATTCGCGCCCGGATTCGCCTATCTCGACGGACTCCCTCCCGAACTGCATCTCGCCCGGCGTGCGACACCGAGGACCCGTGTGCCTGCCGGTTCGGTGGCCATCGCCGCCGGGTTCAGTGCGGTGTATCCGACGGCGTCGCCAGGCGGCTGGCATCTCATCGGGCGAACCGAAGCAGTGCTGTTCGACGTGCACGCCGACCCGCCGGCGCGTCTGACGCCCGGTGTCCCGGTGAGGTTCGTGCCCCGATGATCGAGGTGGTCGACGCCGGGCTCCTGACGACCGTGCAGGATCGGGGACGGGCCGGTTGGGCCCACATCGGCGTGCCGCGCAGCGGCGCCGTCGACCCGGCGCTCGCGGCCGTGGTGAACCGTCTCGTCGGCAACGACGGCGGCGCGCCGTCGCTCGAGACGGTGGGCGGACTCGCGATCCGGGCGGTGACGCCCGTGACGATCGCGAGTGACGTCGAGCCGGTCGCCCGGACGCTCGGCGCCGGCGAGATCGCTCGGGTACCCAGCGGCGGACGACCATGGCACTACCTGGCCGTTCGCGGTGGGATCGCGGTCGAACCCGTGCTCGACTCGTGCTCGACCGACACGCTGAGCGGTCTCGGGCCTCCAGCGCTGCAGGCGGGTGATCGGCTGGCCGTCGGTCCCGAACCCCGATCGGCGCCACACGGCGAGACGGTGCCGACCCGTCGCGGCGAGCCCCGGGCTCGACTGCTGCCCGGTCCCCGCGCCGACTGGTTCGACGGTGACGTCGTGCGGTCGATGGCACACGTTGCCTGGCGGGTGACGTCGTCGAGCCGGGTCGGCGTCCGCCTGTCGGGTGGTTCGCTGCGCCGCACCGTGGATGCCGAGTTGCCGAGCGAAGGGTTGGTCCGCGGAGCGATCCAGGTGCCGCCCGACGGCGACCCGATCATGATGCTGGCCGACCATCCGACCACCGGTGGCTACCCGGTCGTGGCGGTCGTCCATCCCGACGACGTCGCCGCCGTCGCCCAGGCCGCCGCCGGCGACACCGTTCGCTTCACCGTCGCCTCGTGAACCTCGCTCTTCGCCAGCCCCGTTCGTTCTCGGTGAGTTGGGTGCACGATGGTGGCCCCGTTCCACCGTGATCGGTCTGGTCCGCGTGGTCGGACGGGGCCTGCCGGGCCCTGTTACGGTGCGGTCATGGAGCGTCGGATCTTCGGGCTCGAGAGCGAGTACGGCGTCACGTGCACGCTGCGGGGACAGCGTCGACTGAGCCCCGACGAGGTCGCCCGGTATCTGTTCCGGCGGGTGGTGTCGTGGGGGCGCTCCTCGAACGTGTTCCTGCAGAACGGCGCCCGGCTGTATCTCGACGTCGGATCACACCCCGAGTACGCGACGCCCGAGTGCGACTCGCTCTACGACCTCGTCGTCCACGACAAGGCAGGGGAGCGGATCCTCGAGTCGCTCGTCGAGTCGGCCGAGCAGCGGCTCGAGGAGGAATCGATCCGCGGCACGATCTACCTCTTCAAGAACAACACCGACTCGGCCGGCAACAGCTACGGATGCCACGAGAACTATCTGACCCGGCGCAGCGACGACATCGCCCACTACGCCGAGGTCTTGATCCCGTTCTTCGTGAGCCGTCAGATCTACGCCGGTGCCGGCAAGGTGCTGCAGACCGCCCGCGGCGCCACGTTCTCGATCGCCCAGCGAGCGGAACACATCTGGGAGGGCGTGAGTTCGGCGACCACGCGAAGCCGACCGATCATCAACACGCGCGACGAGCCGCACGCCGACGCCGAGCAGTATCGACGCCTCCACGTCATCGTCGGCGACTCGAACATGAGCGAGTACGCCACGTTCCTGAAGGTCGGTGCCGCGGCGTGCATGCTGCGGATGCTCGAGGACCAGAACGTCGTCCTGCGCGACATGACGCTCGAGAACCCGATCCGTGCGATCCGCGAGATCAGCCACGACATCACCTGCCGACGGACGGTTCGACTGGCGAACGGTCGCGAAGTGAGCGCGCTCGACATTCAACGCGAGTACCTCGACCGGGCCTTGCGGTACGCCGACAGTCAGGGGTTCCCGCCGCTCGAACAGCGGGCCCTCGAGATGTGGGAGCACTGCGTGACCCAGCTCGAGAACGACCCGCTCAAGCTCGACCGTGAGGTCGACTGGGTGATCAAGTACAAGCTGCTCGAGGCGTTCCGCGAGCGCCACGACCTGCCGCTCGGGCACGCACGGGTCCAGTTGCTCGACCTGCAGTACCACGACGTGACCAGAGGGCGCAGCCCGTTCACGAAGCTGCAGGACCGTGGCCTGGTCGAGCGGGTGTGCACCGACGACGACATCGAGGCGGCGATCGACACGCCGCCCCAGACGACCCGGGCGCGGCTGCGTGGCGAGTTCGTCAAACGGGCCAAGGAACGTCGGCGCGATTACACCGTCGACTGGGTCCACCTGAAGCTGAACGACCAGGCGCAGCGCACCGTGCTCTGCAAGGATCCGTTCAAGAGTCGCGACGAACGGGTCGAAAAGCTCATCGAATCATTGTGAGGCGCTGCGCCCCGTCCCGGGACACCGTCCGATACCGTTGCTGACGCTGTGACCGAGACCTACGACGCCGACATGGCCGACTCCGACGATGTCGAGCCCGCGACGCCCACCGAGCCGCCTGCGGCCGACGACGGGTCCGGACTCTCCTCGGGCGCCCGCGCCTTCTTCGACTGGGTGGTCGTGGTCGGTGTCGCGCTCCTCGTGGCGATCCTGGTGCGCACCTTCCTGCTCGCGCACTTCGTGGTCGACGGCCAGTCGATGTACTCCACCCTGTCGCCGGGCGACCGGGTGTTCGTCAACAAGATGTCGTATCAGCTGCACGAACCGGGCCGCGGCGACGTCGTCGTGTTGCACGAGATCAGCGGTGCCATCGAGCGCGATCTGATCAAGCGGGTCGTGGCCCTGCCGGGTGAAGAGATCCGGATGGAGAACTGCGTGGTCTGGATCGACACCGATCCGGCCGACGACGTGCCGGCCCAACGTCTCGACGAGCCGTACCTCGATCCGACCGTCGTCACCCCCGGCAACTGTGGCTCGGGCATCGAACCGACGGTGATCCCCGACGACTCGGTGTACGTGATGGGCGACAACCGCCCCGGTTCGCACGACAGCCGGGCACTCGGACCGGTCTCGTACGACGACCTGGTGGGTCGGGCCTTCGTGGTGTTCTGGCCACGTGCCGACTGGCAGTGGCTCTGACCGGCTGAGCCGCGACGCCGCTCAGCCCAACCTGGTCGCTGCGTCCGACATCCGATCGACGTGGTCGCTGTACACCCCGTCGACGCCCATCCGGAGCGCGTTGTCGAGTTCGTGGTCGTGCTGGAGGTCCCACGAGAACGCCGCCCGTTCGAACCGGTGGAACAGTGTCACGAGACCGCCGGTCCAGTCGGGTCCGCGCATGTTGATGGCGTCGATGCCGTGCTCGGCGAGCATCGCCGCCCGTCGTTCGGGCCCGCCGTCGAGCCGATGGAGTCGGGTCGAATCGACCAGCTTGACGTCGGCGTCGAGCGGACGCAGCGACAGCAGCGTCGGCAACTCCCAGTGACACAGCCAGGTGCGTCCGAGCATGTCGGGGTGATGGAGGCGGATCGTCTCGATCACGACGGGGCCTGCGTGTTCGTCCTTCAGATCGAGTGACAACTCGTAATCGGTGCCGCATCGATCGAACAGTTCGAGCAACGACGGGATGTGCTCCGGGAGTTCGCTCCGTTTCAGCTCGCCGATCGGGCGCTTGCGGAGCCACCCCGACTTGATCTCGCCGTCGTGGTCGAGCACCGGGACGCCGTCGGCGGTCACCCAGACGTCGCTCTCGAGACCGTTCGCGCCGAGCCGCAGACCGAGATCGAACGCCTCGAGGGTGTTCTCGGGCGCGTGGGCACGTGCACCACGGTGGGCGAACAAGATCTGGCGGGGGAGCAGGGACGGGAGACGTTGCTGCACGAGATCGACAGTCTGCCAGGAGCGGTGCCCGGGACGCCACGTCCCTAGACTGCCGGTCGTGTTCAACTTCCAGGGCAGCGAGATCGTCATCATCTTGTTGCTCGCACTCGTCGTGCTCGGACCGGAGAAGCTGCCCGAGGCCATGCGCAAGGCCGGGCAGATGTACGGAGAACTCAAGAAGATGTCGTCGAGCTTCCAGTCGGAGTTCAAGTCGGTGATGGACGAACCCGTGCGTGAGATGAAGGAGACGGCCGATCTCCTCCGTGACTCGGCCGACTTCACGAAGCTCCAGAACGGCGAACGCGACGAGAAGCCGAAGTCCGGCGAGATGGCCGACGCGAACACCATGAACCTGGCGCCCGCCGATCCCGACGCGGTGCCGACCGACGACGTCCCGTTCCGCCCCGACGCACCGACCGGGCCGACCGGCACCGACGCCTTCGGCGACCTGCCGGCGCCGAAGCGGACGAACGACGCCGGAACCGACGGGGCAGCCTGACCGTGGTCTCACTGCGCCGGGGCGAGCAGCGCGCCCAGAATCCCGATGGTCAGATGACGCTGGTGGAACATCTCGCCGAGCTGCGCATGCGGATCATCCGCGCCGGGCTCGCCGTCCTGATCGGTGTCGTGATCGTCGTCCTGGCCTGGGAGTGGGTCTTCGACGTCCTCACGGGACCGTACGCCGACCTGTGCGCCCGCCGGGGAGCCGACTACTGCGGTGACGCCTACGACCCGTCCACCGGCGACGTGAAGCTCAACATCCTCGACCCGGTCGAAGGTCTGGCGACCCGACTCCGAGTCGGCTTCTACGGCGGCATCGTGCTCGCTGCGCCGGTCCTGCTCTGGCAGCTCTGGAAGTTCATCGTGCCGGCGCTGCACAAGAACGAGAAGAAGTACGCGCTCGGGTTCGTGCTCTCGTCGTGCCTGTTGTTCCTGCTCGGCGGGTTCATCGCGTTCACGACCCTCGAGCGGGCGCTCGAGTTCCTGATCGACTGGGCAGGCGAAGACGTCGACCAGGTCTTCCAGGTGCAGGCCTACATCAGGCTCGTGACCCTGATGGTCGTGGCGTTCGGCGTCGGGTTCACCATCCCCGTCCTGCTGGTGTTCCTCCAACTCCTCCGTGTGCTCTCGTGGCGGACCCTGCTGAAAGCGTGGCGCTACGCGATCGTCGGCACCTTCGTGCTCGCTGCTGCCATCACGCCGTCGGGCGACCCGATCTCGCTGTTGGCACTCTCGGTCCCGATGGTCGTGCTGTACCTCCTGGCGGTCCTGATCGGGCGCATCGTCCAGGGCAAGAACCCGGAGTGAGTCCGGTGCCGGGCAGCTTCCGTCGAGCGATCGTCGAGCGCTACCCGTTCGAACTCGACCGGTTCCAGGTCGAGGCCCTCGACGCGTTCGACGACGGCGAGCACGTCATCGTCGCCGCACCGACCGGGAGCGGGAAGACGGTCGTCGCCGAATACGGCGTCGAGACGATGCTGCGCTCCGGGCGCCGAGCGTTCTACACGGCGCCGATCAAGGCGCTGTCCAACCAGAAGTACCGCGACCTGTGCGCCCGGCACGGCGACCACGCCGTGGGGCTCCTCACGGGTGACACCGTCGTCAACGGCGACGCCCCGATCGTCGTGATGACGACCGAGGTGCTCCGCAACATGATCTACGCCGGTCGTGACCTGAACACCCTCGGCGTGGTCGTCCTCGACGAGGTGCACTTCCTGCAGGACGAGTACCGGGGACCGGTGTGGGAGGAGGTCATCATCCATCTGCCCGCGCACGTGCAACTCGTGTGTCTGTCCGCGACCGTGAGCAACGCTCGCGACCTCGGGGAATGGATCACGACGGTGCGTGGCCCGACGACGGTCGTGGTCGAGCAGCGCCGCCCCGTCGAACTCGATCAGTTCTACTTCGTCGCCGATCGCACGAACGGTCGCCTCCGGTTCATGCCGACGATCGTCGACGGGCAACCGAACCGTGACGCCCTGCGCATCGACGCGAGCGGCGTCCGTTTCGGTGGTCGTCGACGGCGCGACCGGTCACCCCGGGGGAGCGGCGAGCGCAAGCTGGCGACACCGTCGCGGGAGGAAGTGGTCGCCACCCTCGCCGACCGGAACCTGTTGCCGGCGATCTACTTCATCTTCAGCCGTGCGCAGTGCGACGAGGCGGCCCGCACCCTGGTCGACAGCGGGCTGTCGTTCAGCGAGCCCGAACACCAGGAGCGCATTCGCGAGATCGCCGCCGAGCGTCTCTCCGGCCTCCACGACGACGATCTCGACGTGCTCGGGTACGACCAGTTCCTCCGTCAGCTCGACGCCGGCGTGGCCTCGCACCACGCCGGGCTCGTGCCGCCGTTCAAGGAGGTGGTCGAGCAGGCGTTCGTCGAGGGGCTGCTGCAGGTCGTGTTCGCGACCGAGACGCTGGCCGTCGGTGTCAACATGCCCGCCCGCAGTGTCGTGATCGAGAAGCTGACGAAGTACACCGGCGATCGACACGAAACCCTCTCGCCGGGACAGTTCACCCAGCTC
>JBPEWX010000701.1:0-2456 GCA_052032235.1 Ilumatobacter sp.
CGTCGAGTTCGGTCGTGAACACGAAGCTGACGCCGGCCAGCGCGGTCACGAGCGCACCTCCCGCCGTGACGGTCGGCTGTCGCATCGCTGCGCCGTAGATCGTCAGCTGCAGGCCGAGCACCACCCAGACACCGGAGATCCAGACACCGTCGATCGGCACGGTGCCGACGAGGGCGAGGAGAACACCGGCGGTGATCGCCGCCGTGTCGATCGGAGAACGACGCTGGAGCGCCATCGCCGTCCCGGTCGACAGCACGACCGCGATCATCGAACCGAGGGCCGCCTGCTCGGCGCTTACGCCTGCACCGGCTGCGTAGGCGGCGACGGCGACCACGCTCGACGCCGCCGCTGCGTGTGCGGCGAGTTGCGAGCGTCGGCCGAGCGACACGGCGAGCAGGCCGATCGTCGCGACGACCCAGCCGACCCACGCATGTTCGTCGGTACCCGCCGTCCCGAGCGTCGGCGTCGACGTGGCCAGGCCGACGGTGGCGATCGCTCCGAGTTGCAGCGTGGTCCAGCGCGGCTCGACCAGGGCGAACGCCGTCGCCACCACCACGACGCCGGAGAACCATGCCGTCCAGGCGTGCCCGTCGACGAAGACGATCGAGAACGAGCCGAGCGCCAGCGTGGCGAGGGTCACCTCGATCCATCCGGTCGGCCGGTCATCGGCTGCGACCCGTGCTCGGGCGGCGACGACGATCGACCCGGTGATCACCGTGAACGCAACGGCGACCCACCAGGTGACGCTGCCGACGACGTCGGTCATCGGGGCGGCCGCCCACAGCGCCCAGCCGGCCGGGACGTAGACCGCCAGCCGATGCAGACGGCGGCTCATGAATGCAGCGACTGCTGCGGCGATGACAGCAGTGCCGGCGAGCATCGTCGGGGGTGTGTCGAAGGCGGCGACCGTCGCGACGACGAGTGCGGCGACGGCGGCGGTGCCGAGATCGACGAAGGGATGGTCGCTCCGATGCCAGCGAACGGTCGGCAGCAGCACGGCGAACGCGGTCAGCGCGGCGGGCACCGCCCACGGGGCGGCGAGCGAGGTGCCGAGGTCGAACTCGCCGACGACGACGGGAGCGAGCAACGAGGTGCCGGCGATGGCGGCCGCCACGCGGTCGCAGCATGCGACCCACCCGGCACGGCCTGCGGGCAGCATCCGAATCGCGATCTCGGCTGCGAGCACCACGAACGCCGGCATGCACCACCAGGCGAGTGTCGACGAGTCGACGGCCGCCAATCCGGTGACGATGCCGAGAATCGGTGACGCGGCGGCTGCCACCATCAGTCCGTCGTCGGTTCGACGTCGTGCGACGACGGCCAGCACCATCGCAGCGAGCAACCCGACCGTCGGACCCGACCAGCCGAGCCGGTCGCCGACGAGTCCGGCCCGTTCGAACGTACCGGCACCGACACCGGCGTCGGCGAGTGCGGTGAGGGCCGGTGAGACGACGGCCAGCACGGCGAGTGCGGCGGGACGACGCTCGGCTCCGGTGGCGAGCCAGGCCAGCGCGACCAGCGCGGCGACGACCCCGCCGGCCGTGCCGGTCAGATCGGCGACACCGACCGAGGCCAGCGCGATGGCGCCGACCTGAACGGCACCGAAGAGCTGCGGCCGCCAACGGTCGAACTGCCAGGTCGCGGCAGCGCACGCCAGCACGCCGCCTGCGAGCAGACATCCCGGCCAGGTGACGCCGAACAGCGACAGCGAGGCGATGCCGACGCTGCCGACGAGCACCGTGCCGACGTGAGCGGCGATGTTCGACGTCGTCGGCGCCGGGCGTCGGAGACGTTCCGAGGCGAGCAGGATGCCGCCGGTCCCCAGCATCAACCCGAGTACCCGGGCGGTACGTCCGATCGTGTCCCAACTGCTGACGACGACCGAGGCCGCTGCGACGATGACGAGCGCCCCGCCGAGGAGGGCGATCCACGTCGCGGCGGGCAGACCCGAGCGGGCACGGCGATCGTCGTCGCTGTCGCTGCGTTCGGACGCCGGTGGTTCGGGCGGTGCCGGCGGAGGCGGCAGGAGTTCGGGAGCGGGCCAGTTCATGCAACCCATCGTCGAGCAACCCGACGATCGGCGATATCCGCACAATCCCCTAGGAGCCCCTAGGGGATCGGCGGTCGAGTGTCGGGTCAGTCGAGGCCGTGTTCGACGGCGTAGCGGACCAGGTCGCTCCGCCGACTCAGGTGCAACTTGCCGAGGATGTTCCGGACGTGGTTCTCGGCCGTACGCGGCGAGATCTCGAGCGCCACGCCGATCTCCTTGTAGGTCTTGCCGCGTGCGACGAACTGCAGCACCTCCCGCTCCCGTTCGGTGAGCGGGTCGGCGTCCGCGGCCTTGGCGAGACGCCGGAACTCGCCCAACACGAGTGCGGCAAGCGACGGCGAGAAGACGGGTTCGCCCGAGGCGGCGGCGGCGAGTGCGTCACGGAGCTCGTCGACCGGCGTCGTCT
>JBPEWX010000702.1:0-1970 GCA_052032235.1 Ilumatobacter sp.
CCCCCCCCCCCGGGCCGTTGTTAGGGTCGCCCCATGCGAGCCCTCACGCGTTCCGTCGCCAGCCTGTCGTTCGTCGCGGTCGCGGCCCTCGGAGTCGCCGCCTGCGACAGCGACGGTGACGGCCAACCCGATATCGACATCACGTTGCCCGGCGGAGGCGAGGGCGGCGGCGATACCGGCGACGGCGGTGACAGCGGCGGCGAGACGACCGACCCGCCCGCTCCCGAACCGACCGAGGCACCCGCCCCGGAGCCGACCGAGGCACCGGCACCCGCGCCGACCGACGCTCCCGACAGCGGCGGCGACACGACCGACGGCGAGAGTGACGACTGGGTGCCGCTCCTGCTGGCCCTGCTCGGTGTCGTGGCGGTCGGGCTGGTGCTGGCCCTGGTGTTCGGATCACGTCAGAAGTCGACGTCGGCGTCGGGCGTCGATCGCCGCCGCGAACTCGTCGCGACCGCCGGATGGGTGCACGATCAGCTCACTCTCGAGGTGCTCGCGATGCCGCCGGCGGAGGGCCTGCGACGGTGGACGGTCGAGCGCAGCCGGGTCGACCAACTCGGCATCGACGGTCGGATGATGGCGTCGAGTGGCTATCGCGAGATGTGGGAACAGCTGGGACTGATCCTCGGCCAGCTCTCCAGCTCGATCGACACGGCGCTGCGGATGGGCACCATGCAAGGCGCCGACCCGACCCTCGTCGCCGAGGCCGTGCAGAACGCGCACCGGCACCGTGCCGAACTGGGTGCCTGGGTCGCCACGGCACGCAGCCTCACCTGACGCCGCAGAAGAAATCCGGGTTCGAGTGCATCCGCGGCCGCCGACCTGCTCGTAGGGCGGGTCGGAGGTCGGGGGAACCGCCACCGAGTCTCCGATCGATCCGGCGCCGTCTCGGCGCCGGCGTGACCGAAAGGAACATCCGGTGAAGAAACGACTCGCCTCGATCGCAGCAGCGGTCGGTCTCGTAACCCTCGCGGTGCCCGCCACCGCCAACGCCCAAGTCCCCGACCCGCTCCCCGACGACAGCATCGCCCAGGTCGCCACCGACGCCGGTGTGTTCGGTACCTTGCTGACCGCAGCGACGGCTGCCGGGCTCGACGGGGCGCTCGCCGACTGTTCGGCCGGCCCGTTCACGGTGTTCGCGCCGACCGACGACGCGTTCGCAGCGGTCGATGCCGACCTGCTCGACGCGGCACTCGGCGACCCCGACGGTCTGCTGACGGAGATCCTGAACTACCACATCGTGCCTGGCATCCTGCCGGCGTCCGAGGTGACCGCCGCAACGAGCCTGACCACGGCGCAGGGCGGCGACATCGCCGTCGCCGGCACCGTGCTCAACGGCTCGGTGAACATCACCGGCACCGACAACTTCGCCTGCAACGGTGTCGTCCACGTGATCGACGCCGTGCTCGTGCCGGAGCTGCCGAGCATCGCCACGATCGCCACCGACGGTGGGTTCACGACGCTGGTCGCCGCGCTCGACGCCGTCGACCTCGTGCCGACCTTTGCCGACTGTGCCGAGGGTCCGTTCACGGTGTTCGCCCCGACCGACGAGGCGTTCGCCGCGGCACTGGCTGCGCTCGATCTCTCGGCCGAAGAGCTGCTCGGCAACACCGAGTTGCTGACGACCGTCCTCCAGTACCACGTCGTGCCGGGCCTCGTCGGTTCCGCCGAGGTGATCGAGTCGACCTCGCTCGAGACGCTGCAGGGCGAGTCGATCGCCGTGAACACGACCGAGCTGAACGGTTCGGTGAACATCACCGGCACCGACAACTGGGCCTGCAACGGTGTCGTTCACGTCATCGACGGCGTGCTGCTCCCGCCGAGCCTGACCCCGGCCGAGACGACCACCACGCTGCCGACCCCGACGACGGTGTCGCCGAACCTCCCGGCTACCGGCAGCAACTCCGTCCTGGCGCTGGTCGCCGGCATGCTCGTGTTGGCCGGCGGCGGCCTCCTCCTCGCTCGCC
>JBPEWX010000703.1:0-14524 GCA_052032235.1 Ilumatobacter sp.
AGACGCGGACCATTCGCTTGCCCCGGTTCTGGCCGGCGAGCAGGCCGACGAGGGCGTCGGGCGCTGCTTCGAGGCCGTCGATCACGTCCTCGACCACGGTCAGTCGGCCGTCGGCGGCCCACGCCGACAGGTCGGCGATCGCACGATCCTGTTCGGCGGCGTAGTCCATGACGATGAAGCCCTTCATCGTGAGCCGCTTCGTCACGATCAGACCCGGCACACCACGCGGCCCGGTCGGGGCGTCGGAGTCGTACTGCGACACGGCGCCGCAGCACGAGATCCGCCCGTGCAGGTTCATGGCGAACAGGGCCGCCTCGAGGATCGGCCCGCCGACGTTGTCGAAGTACACGTCGACGCCGTCGGGGCAGTGTTCACGCAGCGCCCGCGACAGCTTCTCGCCCCGATAGTCGATGCAGGCGTCGAAGCCCAGCTCGTCGACGACCCATCGGCACTTCTCCGGCCCGCCGGCGATCCCGACGACCCGAGCGCCGTGGATCGTGCCGATCTGGCCGACGAGCGACCCGACGGAACCGGCCGCAGCCGACACCAGCAGGGTCTCGCCGGCCTCGATCCCGACGACGTCGAGCAAGCCGTGGTAGGCGGTCAGTCCGGCGACACCCAAGACCGACAGATGATGGGTGAGGGGCCGGTGATCACCGACCGGTGCGAGGTGGCGGGCGTCGAGCGCCGCGTACTCCTGCCAGCCGACCTCGCCCCACACCAGGTCGCCCTCGGCGAAGCGGTCGCTGCGCGACTCGAGCACCTCGGCGATCGCGCCACCGTGCATCACGTCGCCCTCTTCGACGGCGGACTTGTACGTGGCGCCCTGCATCCACGCCCGGTTGGCGGCGTCGATCGACAACAGGACGCTCCGCACGAGCACCTCGCCGTCGTCGATGGTCGGCATGTCACCGTCGCGGATCGTGAAGTTCGACGTCTCGAGCTTCCCGCTCGGTCGTTCGGTCAGGAGCACCTGCGTGTTGCCACTCATCCCCGGAGTCTCCCAGACCCACCGCCGACCACCCCCACCCGGGGCAGTGTTCACGCAGTCGGCGGGTCAGAGGCGATGGAGGAACTCGACGACGGCGTCGGGGTCGGCGAGTCGGTAGCTCGCGGCGGTGTCGCCGTCGCCGACGCGCACACCCAGGTCGCCGTCGACCATGGCCTCGAAGACGCTCTCGTCGGTGACATCGTCGCCGAGAAAGACGACCGGCTGGCCCGGTCGGCGGAGTTCGGTGATCGTCTCACCCTTGCTGCCGGTGCGGGCGAGCAACTCGCACACCATGTGGCCGTGCTTGACGTGGGCGCCGTCGATCATGCCGGCCAGGTTCTCGACGGCGGCGATCGCCCGCTCGGCGAGTGCGCGATCGGCTTCGCGCACATGGATCACGACACTGGCCGGCTTGTACTCGAGCCACGCGCCGTCGCCCGCCGCGTCGACCGCCCGGGTCGCCAGCAGTTCGAGCTGTTCGAACGTGTACTGCTCGTCGTCGTCGAGCGCCAGCGGCGGCATGCCCCGGCGTTCGAGGCCGTGACTGCCGACCACCTCGAGCGTGGGCGGGAAGTCGAACCGGTCGAGGTCGCCGACCGAGCGGCCGGACACGATCACGACGCGGGCCCGCATCGCCAACCGTTCGAGCTCGTCGAGCACGCCCGGGCTCAGCGCCGCGTCGTGCGCCTTCTCGACGATCGGGGCGAGGACACCGTCGACGTCGAAGCCGAGCAAGGCCTCGCCCAACAGCGGGGCGACTTCGGCGGCCAGCCGTTCCGGTGTGATGTCGACGGCCGGCATCGAGTCGCTCATCGCTCGATCAGCACGTCGAGGAACGACTTCGCCCAGTCGGACACCGTCGACGTCTCGAGACGACTCCGCATGGCCTCCATCCGGGGACGCCGCTCGTGCCGGTGCATCTCGACGGCCCGCACGATCGTGTCCTGGAGCGCATGGTCGTCGTGCGGGTTCACCAGCAGTGCCTCGCCGAGTTCGTCGGCGGCACCCGTGAACTCCGACAGGACGAGCACCCCGTCGCCGTCGACGTGCGCCGCCACGTACTCCTTGGCGACGAGGTTCATGCCGTCGCGGAACGGGGTCACCAGCATCACGTCGCCGGCTCGGTACAGCGGGATCAGCTCGTCGAGCGGCAGCGACTGGTACAGGTAGTGGATGACCGGGAAGCCGAGGCGGGAATGGCGTCCGTTGATCTCACCGACGATCTGTTCGATCTCGCGTCGCTCGTCCTGGTACTGCTCGACGCCCTCGCGCGTCGGGGTGGCCACCTGCACCAGGACGTGGCGCTCCGGATCGAGCCGACCCTGGTCGAGCAGTTCGCCGAACGCTCGCAGGCGATTGCCGATGCCCTTCGTGTAGTCGAGCCGATCGACGCCGAGCAGGATCACCTCGGGATCGCCGAGACGGCTGCGGATCTGGGCGGTGCGCTGGCGGGTGGCGCGTCCGCTCGCCTGCAGCTCGAAGTCCTCGACGTCGATCGAGATCGGATAGGCGCCGACGTTGACGTTGCGTCCCTCGTAGTGCACGAGCCCGTCGTCGAGTTCGGTGGCGTCGAGGAGGTTCTGGGCGGCGGCCATGAAGTTGTGGGCGCCCTGGCGCCGCTGGAAGCCGAGCACGTCGGCACCGAGGAGCCCCTTGATGATCTCGCTGCGCCAGGGCAGCCGTTGGAACAGTTCGAGCGGTGGGAACGGGATGTGGTTGAACCATCCGATCCGGACGTCGTTGCGGAGTTCGCGCAGCAGGTTCGGCACCAGCTGGAGGTGATAGTCGTGCACCCAGACCGCTGCGTGTGGTGGCGCGATGTTGGCGATCTGGATCGCGAACCGCTGGTTGACGTCGACGTAGCTGTCCCACTCGTCGGATCGGTAGTTCGACTCCCGGATCGCGTCGTGGTACAGCGGCCAGAGCGTGCCGTTCGAGAACCCCTCGTAGTAGCGGTCGACCTCGTCGCTGCTGATCGGCACCGGGTACAGGTCGATGCCGTCGGCGTGGACGACCTCGCCCTGACCGTCGCGTTCACCGGTCCAGCCGACCCAGCTGCCCTTGGTCTCCTGGACGGTGGGCAGGAGGGCCCGCACCAGACCGCCCGGACTGGTCGTCCAACTGCCGTCTTCGGCTCGTGCGAGCGGAAGGCGGTTCGCAGCGACGACCAGGGGACGTTCTGTAGGAGCCACGTCTCCGACGTTACCCGGCTCGGGCGACGGCCAACCCCCGTGCGGGTGACGCCCCGGTCACGTCGCGGTTACGGGGCCGTGTCGAGTGCCTGTTCGAGGTCGGCGACCAGGTCGGCGGCGTGCTCGATACCGACCGACAGGCGGACGAGGTTGTCGGGTACCTCGAGTGGCGATCCGGCGGCGCTGGCGTGTGTCATCGCCCCCGGGTGCTCGATCAGGCTCTCGACCGCGCCGAGCGACTCGGCCAGCGTGAACAGTTCGGTCGACGCCGCGACTTTGCGAGCCGCTGCTTCGCCGGCCTTCAGCGTGAAGCTGACCATGCCGCCGTAGTCGCGCATCTGCTTGGCGGCGGCCTCGTGGCCCGGGTGGTCGGGCAGCTGTGGGTACAGCACACGCTCGACGGCTCGATGACCGGACAGCAGGTCGACGACGGCGCGTGCGTTCTCGCAGTGGCGGTCCATCCGGACGCCGAGCGTCTTGACGCCGCGAAGGACGAGGTAGCAGTCGAACGGTGCCGGGACGGCACCCGCCGCGTTCTGGGTGAACCGGATGCGTTCGGCGATCTCGTCGTCGTCGACCGCGACGAACCCGCCGACGACGTCGCTGTGCCCACCCAGGTACTTGGTGGCGGAGTGGACGACGATGTCGGCACCGAGCGTGATCGGCTGCTGGAGGTACGGCGTCGCGAACGTGTTGTCGACCACGACCAGTGCGCCCCGCTCGTGCGCCAGTTCGGCGATCGCCTCGATGTCGAAGCACGTCAGCAGCGGGTTGGTCGGCGTCTCGAGCCACACCATGCCGGTGTCGTCGGGCCACGCGGCGGCGACTGCGTCGAGATCGGACAGGTCGACGGCGGTCCACTGGAGGCCGAGCGGGGTCCAGACCTTCGAGATCAGGCGGAACGTGCCGCCGTAGGCGTCGTTGCCGAGGAGGATGCGCTGGCCCGGCTCGAGCAGCCGCAGGATGTTGTCCTCGGCGGCGAGCCCGCTCGCGAACGCCAGGCCGTGTTTCGCCTGCTCGAGCGCGGCGATCTGCTGTTCGACGGCGGTGCGGGTCGGGTTGCCCGACCGGGAGTACTCGTAGCCCTGGTGGACGCCGACCTCGGACTGGGCGAACGTCGTCGACAGCGAGATCGGGGTGACGACGGCACCGGTCGACGGGTCGGCCGGCTGCCCGGCGTGGATGGCGAGGGTCTCGAAGCCCCAGCCCGCTTGTTCTTCGATCTCACCCATGGGTGGCCTCCGCTCGTTGCTGGAAGTAGGTCAGGACGTCGGTGCGGCTCAACACGCTGAGCGGGCGACCGCCCGACAGCACCAACAACGCCGGGGCGGTGTGGAGTTGTTCCAACGCGAACTCGATCTTCTGGCCGATGCCCACCGTCGGGAGCGGAGCACCCATGACGTCCTCGACGGGCAGGTCCATCGAGCCGGGGTCGGCGGCGATGCGCTCCATCAGCTCGAGTTCGTCGACGGAGCCGGCGACCTCGGCGTTCGCGAACGGCGGGGTGTTCTTGCACACCGGGAGCTGGCTGATGCCGTGCTCGCGCATCCGTTCGATCGCCTGACGCACCGTGTCGGACGGGTTGACGTAGAGCAGCTTGTCGAGGTCGTCACCACGGGCGTCGAGCACGGCACCGACGCACTGCTCGCACTCGGTGACGAAGCCGAAGTTGACCATCCAGTCCTCGTTGAAGATGCGCGACAGGTACCCGCGACCGGAGTCGGGGTTGAGCACCACGACCAGGTCGTCGGGCTTCGCACGCTTCGCGACCTGGATGGCGGCGGCGACGGCGAGGCCGCCCGACCCACCGATCAGGATGCCTTCGGTGCGACTCACGTGGCGGGCCATCGCGAAGCTGTCGGCGTCGCTGACCGGGATCACCTCGTCGTACAACTCGGGCTGCCACGCGTTCGGGAAGAAGTCTTCGCCGACGCCCTCGACGAGATAGGGGCGACCCGTGCCGCCGGAGAACACCGAGCCCTCCGGATCGGCGGCGACGATCTGGATGTCGGGGTTCTGCTCCTTCAGGTACCGGGCCGTGCCGGTGATCGTCCCGCAGGTGCCGGCACCCGCGACGAAGTGGGTGATCCGCCCGGCGGTCTGCTCCCAGATCTCCGGCCCGGTGGTCTTGTAGTGCGCCTCGGGGTTGTCCGGGTTGCCGTACTGGTTCGGCCGGTAGGCGTTTCGTTCGTGGGTCAGGCGTTCGGCCACCTTGTAGTAGCTGCGCGGATCGTCCGGAGCGACGGCGACCGGACACACGACGACTTCGGCGCCGTACGCCTTGAGGAGGTCGATCTTCTCCTGGCCGTTCTTGTCGGTCATCACGAACACGCACTGGTAGCCACGCTGGGCCGCGACGATGGCAAGACCGACACCGGTGTTGCCGCTCGTCGGCTCGACGATCGTGCCGCCCGGTTTCAACTCGCCGGAGCGCTCGGCGGCGAGGATCATCTCGAGCGCCGGGCGGTCCTTCGCGGAGCCACCGGGGTTGGTGGTCTCCATCTTCATCGCCAGCACGGAGGGGATCTGTTCGACCTCCATCATGCGGT
Organism: Ilumatobacter sp.; assembly: GCA_052032235.1. GTDB lineage: Bacteria > Actinomycetota > Acidimicrobiia > Acidimicrobiales > Ilumatobacteraceae > Ilumatobacter. The sequence goes on from JBPEWX010000703.1 coordinate 5,733, forward strand.
TGAGTCGGACGATGGGCGTGTTGCCGAACACATCGATCACCGAATCGGCGATGGACGTGCCCGCCAGTCGTGGGTCGGCCATGACCAGGCAACGTAGTGGGCGTGCGCTCAGATTCCCCTGCGGAGTCGATCGGCCGAACTCGCGAGCAGCGCCAGGACGAAGATCGCGACGGTCGTGAGCGCCATGGTGGCCCCGGTCGCCGTGGCCGAGTGGTAGCTGATCAGGAGGCCGATCACCGATCCGACGGCGCCGATCGCGACGGCGCCGATCATGATCGTGGGGACCCGTCGGAAGACGATGGATGCGGTCGCCGGCGGTGCGATGAGGAAGGCGAACACGAGCAGGGTGCCGACCGTTTCGAACGAGGCGACGATCGCCAGTGCCAGCAACACGAGCAGGCCGAAGTGGGTCAGCCGTGGCCGGAATCCGAGCAGGCGAGCCTGGACCTCGTCGAACGTGCCGACGACCAGTGCGCGATGGAGCACGACGACCCCGACGATGGTGATCAGTGTCACGATCAGGAGTTGTCGGAGATCGGTGGTGTTGATCGCGTTGATCGAGCCGAACAGGAACCGGGTCAGGTCGCCGCTGCCGCCACCGACACGCGTCGACATGATCACGACGGCCAGCGCCAGGAACCCCACGAACAGCACGCCGATCGACGCGTCGTCGGGCAGCGGTGATGCGGTGCGGATCAGCTGGACGCCGCCGACCATGACGATCGCCGCCACGAGGGCCCCGATCGTGGTCGACGTCCCGAGCACGAAGGCGATGGCGATGCCCGGCAACACGCCGTGCGCCAGTGCGTCACCGAGGAAGCTGAGTCCGCGCAGCACGACCCACGTGCCGATCACGCTGGTGCAGATCACCGTCAGCAACGCCGCCCACAGCGCGTCGCGCAGGAACGGGTTGTCGACGAACGGTGTGATCCACCAGTCGACGGGATCGGTGAGCCAGGTCACGGGGTGAGGCTACGGGCCGTCGGGCCGGCCCGCTCGGTCACGGAGCCAGCTGCTCGGCGATGAGCGTCGCGTTGTGGCGCATCATCTCGACGTACGTGTCGCTGTCGGCGTCGTCGGTCAACGAGTCGGTGACCAGCGCAACGACGGAGACGCCGAGCCGCTCGCCGAGGGCTTCGGCATCGGCGCTCGACGCCGCCGCGTCGGTGAAGATCGCCGTCACGCCGTGGTACTCGATCTCGTCGGCCAGCTCGGCGAGATCGGCGGCGTTGGTCTCGGCCATCGTGCTCATCGACGGGATGACGGTACCGATCACCTCGAAGTCGTACCGGTCGGCGAAGTAGCTCAGCGACTCGTGGCTGGTGACGAGGACGCGCGACTCGTCGGGGATCGGGGCGAGCAGTTCGGTGATCTCGGTGTCGAGTGCCTCGAGCTCGGCGCGGTAGTCGGCGACGCATTCGTCCAGCCCGTCGGCGGCGACGGCGGTTCCGATGGTGTCGAGCGTGCCCGACACCCGCAGCGGATCCTGCCAGAAGTGCGGGTCGCCGCCGTCGTGGTCGTGCGAGTGCCCGTGGTCGTCTTCGTCGTCGTGAACCTCGTCGTCGTGGTCTTCGTCGTCGTGGTCTTCGTCGTCGTGGTCGTCGTGGTCGTGTTCGTCGGCGGGCATGAGGATGTCGACGTCGTTGGCCAGCTCGATCACGTTGACGCCGCTCTCGTCGGCGGCCACCTGCAACATCGGCAGGATCGGCTCTTCGAGTTCGAGTCCGTTGGCGATCACCGTGGAGGAGTTCTCGACCAGCTCACGATCCTGGAGCGAGGCCTCGTAGTTGTGCGGATCGGCTCCGGCCGGGATCAGCGCCGGGATCTCCGCGCCGCACGCCACGTTCGAGGTCACGTCGGCCCAGATGCTCGTGGTGGCGACGATCGTCGTCGAGTCGCCGTCGGCGCCTGCTTCGTCGGCGGTCTCGGTGTCGCCGCCCGTGTCGTCGTCGCCCCCGCAGGCGGCAAGGGTGAGCATCGCCGCCGAGGCGGCGGCGAGCAGTCGGCGGGGGGAGCGAGTGAGAATCATTCCCAGAAGGCTAGAGTGGGAACCGATCTCATGGCAACCTCGACCGTCATCCGCCTCCCCGAACATCTCGGTGCCCGCGTCTCCGACGCGTGCGTCCACTACGGCGACCTGACCGCCCTCGCCCCGTCGAGCTTCGAACTGGAGCGGGGCACCACCATCGCGCTCGTCGGATCGAACGGCAGCGGCAAGACCACGCTGATCTCGTTGCTCGCCGGCCTGCTCGAGCCGGGCGACGGCCGGGTCGAGGCGGCACGGCCGGTGTCGCTCGTCGCCCAGCACCGCAACCATCACCGCTGGATGCCGTTGTCGGTCGACGAGGTGCTGCGGATGGGGCGCTACGGAGAGCGTGGACTGCTCGGTCGCCTCAAGGGACGCGACCGTGCGCTCATCGACGACGCAGCCGAGCAACTCGAAGTGACCCACCTCCGGCGTCGACCGTTCGGCGAACTCTCGGGCGGCCAGCAACAACGAGTCCTCGTCGCCCAGGCGCTCGCCGCCGACCCGGCTCTGCTCCTGCTCGACGAACCGATCACCGGTCTCGACCTCCCCAGTCAACTCCGCATCCTGGACGTCATCGCCGATGCCGCTGCTGCCGGCCGAACGGTCGTGTTCTCGACGCATCATCTCGCGGAGGCGCGACGCGCCGATCGGGTGATGCTGCTCGCCGGCTGCGTGCTGGCCGACGGGGCACCGGGCGAGGTGTTGGTGCCCGCGCTGCTCGCCGAAGCGTTCGGCGGACGTCTGATCCGCGACGATGGCACCACGGTGGTCGTCGACGAACACGGCCACGACCACGGTGACGGCGAACCACACGAACTCGGCCCGCACCACGAGTTCCACGAACACGAACACGAGCATCACCATGAGCACCAGCACGAGTCCGCCGACGACTGAGATCACCGGATGAGCGACACCGCCGACCTCCATCGCGTCGTCGAGGCCCGCCTGGCCGAGCACGACCAGATGTACACCGCCAACCGCCGTGCGGTGGTGGACGCCCTGGTCGCGGCCGGATCGCCGATCACACTGCCCGATCTGCTCGCGGCCGAGCGCTCGCTCGCCCAGAGTTCGGCGTATCGCAGTCTGGCCACCCTCACCGAGGCCGGCGTCGTCCGACGGCTCGTGCACGTCGGCGACCACGCCCTGTTCGAACTCGACGAGCACCTCACCGAGCACCATCACCATCTCATCTGTGACGACTGTGGCACCGTGGTCGACGTGATCCTGCCCGATCCGCTCGAAGCCGCGATGGACCAGGCGTTCGACGCCGCGGCCACCGCCGCCGGTTTCTCGACGACCCATCACGCCGTCGACATCTACGGCACCTGCACCGACTGCCGGGCATGACCGGCGGCCACGGCCACGCCCACGGCGACGACGTCCCGGTCGACCCGAGGTGGCTGTCGTGGCTCTGGCCGGTCGTGATCGCGCTCGGTGTGGCCGTCGTGATCGCGATGGCCGTCCTCTGGCCACTGGGTGGGAACGACGACGCCGACGACCCCTTGCTGCTCGACGCCGACCCGGTCGCCGCGGACGTGATCGACGATCGGTCGATCACCTGCGAGACCGGGATCGGCGACTGCCGGTGGATCGAGTTCGTGATGACCGACGGCCCCTACGAGGGGGAGACGGCCTCGCTCGAGCTGCCGGCCGACTCGCCCGTGCGTGACGGCGACGCGATCCTGCTGACGGTCTTCGAGACCGATGCCGGACGTCTCGTGTTCGACTTCTACGACTTCCAGCGCGGCACGGCGTTGTGGGTCCTCGTCGCGCTGTTCGCGGTCGCGGTGATCGCGCTCGGACGGTGGCGCGGCGTCGGTGCGCTCGCCGGGTTGGCGGTGAGCCTGTTCGTCATCGTCGTGTTCGCGCTGCCGGCGATCCTCGACGGGCGCGACGCGGTCGTGATCGCCGTCGTGGCCGCGGCGGCGATCGCGTACGTCGCGCTGTTCCTCGCGCACGGTGTGCACGTGTCGACGGCGATCGCGCTGCTGGCCACACTGGCCAGCCTGATGATCACCGTCGTCCTCGCCCAGGTGTTCGTCGGGTTCACGAAGCTGACGGGTCTGACCGACGACTCCAGTCTGCTGCTGTTCGGACTGGGGGAGGGTGTCGACGCCCGGGGCATCCTGCTCGCCGGCATCGTGATCGGCTCGCTCGGTGTGCTCGACGACGTCACCGTGACGCAGGTGTCGGCCGTGTGGCAGCTGAAGGCGGTGCAACCCGAACTGGCCACCCGAGACCTGGCCGGCCGGGCGATGCGCATCGGCCGTGACCACATCTCGTCGACCGTGAACACCCTCTTCCTGGCGTACGCCGGAACGGCGCTGCCGCTCCTGTTGCTGTTCACGAGCGCGCAGCAGAGTGTCGGCTCGGTGCTCACGCGAGAGCTGGTCGCCGTCGAGATCGTGCGGACGCTCGTCGGGTCGATCGGACTCGTGGCCTCGGTGCCGATCGCGACCTGGTTGGCGGCGACGGTGGTGGCGTCGGCGACCGCGCCGTCGGACGAGGCCGACGCCGGGTCAGCCGAAGATCTTGCGGAGTAGGCCCGGCTCGGGCGGCTCGAAGTCGTCGGGGAGCAGGTGCGGTGCGGTCTTCATGAGGTACTCGGCCACGTCGGACGCGCTCGGGTTCACCATGCCGACCCCGTCGATCACGATCGTCGGGACCGTCTCGTTGCCGCCGGCGTGCTCACGGACGACGGCGGCCGCGTCCGGGTCGTCCCAGATGTTGTGGTCGACGGTCCGGATGCCGGCCTTGTCGAGGCCGCGTCGGAGCATCGTGCAGAACGGGCAGCCGGGGCGCCAGTAGTAGTTCACGCTGTCGGGGGTCATCGCCGACATGTAACCGGGCACGCGGCCGATCTGTTCCCGGGTGGCGGGGTCAGGCGAAGAGGGCGGCCAGGCGTTCGAGGGTGGCGTCGATGTTGGCGCAGTGCTTCTTCGGATAGCCCATGAGCTCGATGCCCTTCGACGACACCGCCGTCGAGTAGTCGAACGTCTCGGTCACGAGGGTGCCGCCCTCGACCGGTTCGAGCTCGTAGCGCCAGCGGTGCTTGCCGAGGTGCTGCCAGGCGATCAGCCGGTTCTCCTCGTACTCGACCACCGTGTTGGTGATGCGGTACGGGAGCGGCCCCATCTTCATGTCCATGCCGAACTTGGTGCCCATCTCGAGGCGAGCGGTGTCGCCGCGTGCCTGCTGCACCATGCCCGACCCGTCGATCTCGCCGTGGCGGGTCGGGTCGGTGAGCAGCTCGAAGATCTGCTCGGGTGTCGCATCCACGACGCGCGAGCCCGACACCTGCTGGGCCTCGCGGTCGACGGTCGCCTTCGTCACGTCAGCCATGACCCGATGGTACTCCGCACATCGCGACACCCCCTCGGTACGGTGGCGCCGTGGCCGAAGCGTGGACCGTCGAGCAGGTGGCGGCAGTCGCGCCGTCGCCGCGTGCGGTCGCTGCGGCCGAACCGCTCGCCGTCACGGCACGCTGGTCCGCGTTGGGCGTCGACGATCGAGCGCTGTGGGGCCGGTGCCGGGGATCGGGTGCCGAGCCGTACGACACGATGGTCGACCACGTCGAGGCGGCATGGCGGTGCACGTGCCCCAGCCGCAAGCTGCCCTGCAAACACGCAGTGGCGCTCCTGCTGCTGTGGGTTCGCGGCGGTGTCCCCGACGGGGCGGCGCCCGCCGCGGTCGCGAGCTGGGTCGAGCAGCGCGACCGGCGCTCGAAGCCTGCCCCGGGGGCGGGCGGCGGTGCCGGCGACGATGCCGGAGCGACGAGCGATCCGGCGTCCGACGGGCGCGACGAAGCCGCCGATGCCGACGAACCCGCACCGCCCGACCGCGACGAACTCGACCGTTCGCGCGACGAGCGCATCGCCCGGATGCTCGAGGGGCTGACCGAACTCGACCGATGGCTCGACGACCGGATGCGCACCGGGCTCGCCGACCCGGCGCTCGCCCGCTACGACACGTGGGACGCACTCGCCGCACGCCTGGTCGACGCACGTGCCGGCGCGCTCGCCAACCGGGTCCGTCGACTCGCCGGACTCGTCGGCTCGTCACCCGACTGGCACAGCGACGTCCTCGTCGAGCTCGGCATGCTGCACCTGTTGGCCCGGGCCGGTCGCCACCTGCCCGAGTTGCCGGGGCCGCTCGCCGACGCCGTGGCCGTGTCGTCCGGTTGGCAGGTCAAGCGCGCCGACGTGCTCGCGGGTGTTCCCGACACCGACGAGTGGTTCGTCGCCGGTCGCAGCGACGTCCGCGAAGACCGCATCGAGGTGCGTCGCCTGTGGCTCTACGGCACCACGACCAAGCGGTGGGCGATGCTGCTCTCGTTCGCCGCCTACCAGCAGGTGCTCGACGACTCGTTCACCGTCGGCACCGTCGTCCACGCCGACCTGCACCGGTACCCGGGCGGAGCGCTGCGGGCGCTGGCGGGGGAACGGTACGCCGACCCGTTGCCGTTCGTCGAACCGGTCGCGTCGAGCCTGGCAGAGGCGTGCGACCGGATCGGTGCCGCCGTCACCGACGAGCCGTGGCTCGAACGCTTCGCGGCGACGGTGCGCGCCGCGCCGACGGTGCTCGACGGGCGCTGGGTGCTCGTCGACGACACCGGCACGCTGCCGCTGATCGGACCGAAGCGTTCGCTCGCCACCTTGCTCGCCGCGTCGGCCGGCTCGGCGGTGACGGTCACGGTCGAGTGGACGCCGTGGGGGCTGCAGCCGCTCACCGTCCACCTCGACGACCGAGCGATCGACATCGGCCCGCGCGCCGATCCGAGCTTCGTGGGGGCGACGTGAGCGACGCGACCGATTCGCGTCCCGTGGGAGACGACGTGGGTGAGGCGACCGATCTGCACGGCTACTGGCGAGAACTCGTCACGGCGGCGATGCTCGGCACCGACCGTCGCGAGCCGCCCCGGCCGCCCGGCGGCCCGGTGGCCGATCTGGTCGCCGACGCACTGCGTCCCGACCCGGGGTCGCGCATGCTCGCCACGGTCGCCGCGGTGGCGGCAGCCCGCCGCGCCGCGTTCGTGCCGGGGCCGACGGCCGGCGCGCTGCGACGACCCGATCCGGACGACCGTCCGCTGTGCCCGCCGTCCGCCGGAGCGACGTGGCGCCAGATCGTCGCCGAGTGGTCGGTGCTCGAGGACGAGTGGATGCTGACGGTGATCGAGCGTGGTTTCCGGCTGCCGCCCGATGTGCTCGTCGAAGCGCTCGCCCGTCACCGCAACGACGGCGTGCGGCGGGCGCGCACGATGCTGGCCGGCGGATCGGTCGCCCCGTGGCTCGTGGGTCACGTACCGGAGCTCGACGCCGGCTCGCAGCGCCGGGTGAGTGCCGAGGCGGTGGCATCGCTGCCCGAGCTCCCGATGCCACCCGACCTCGACGAGTTGCGGTCGCTCGACGCGCTGACCGTGAGTCGTCGACTGGCCGGTGGGTTCGAGCAGGGCCGGTTCGGGGCCCCCGATCGTGCCGTGCTCGTCAACCTGCTCGCCCGGTGCCGTCCCGCCGTCCTGCTCGAGGTCGCCGCGGCGCTGCAGGGCACCGGTGTCGGCCAAGCCCTCGCCCTCGCCGACCTCGCCCGCCTCCGCCACCGCATGCTCACCGAACTCACCGCCGAGATGTAGCGTCGTTCACCTCCGACCCCCTAGGCGGGTTTGGTGTAGACGGCTTCGTAGGTCTGGAGTTCGAAGCCGAGCTTGGTGTAGAGCTGGAAGGCGCCGCCGGGGTTGTTCGTGTCGACGCCGAGCACCGCTTCGGTCATCCCACGATCGCGAACGGCGACCAGCGCCCGGGCGAGGAGTGCACCGGCAATGCCGCGGTTGCGGTAGTCGTGATGCGTCGAGATGTACTCGGTGTAGCCGCGCCGGTAGCCACGCGCCTCGTTCTCCTCCGGGTTGACGAAGGGCTTCACCTGGCCGACGACGGTGTCGCCGTCCCACGCCACCTGCCACAGGGTCTCGTCGCGATTCGGGTCGTCGATGATGTGGGCGAACTCGCGCTCGGTGATCTCGGTGAAGTCCCATTCGCCGCGGAAGCACTCGTGGTGGGCGGCGACGATCTCACGCATCTGTTCCGGTTGCACGGGTCGGACCTCGATCCCGTCGGGCAGTGGAAGGTCGGGGATGTCGTCGAGGGTCGGGCGGCGGAGCGAGGCGCTCCACTCGGTCGGTTCGTAGCCGCGTGCCTCGAGCCAGGCTGCCTCGCCGTCGGTCGGCGTGACGCCGGGGCCGGGATGGTTCGCGTAGCCGCGATAGCGGGCGGGTCGTTCGCCGACCCACTTGCGGAGGTGGGTCTCGCAGCCGTCGGCGAGCCCGTGGAACAGGTCGGCACCGAAGTGCGACGGCAGGGTCGGGACGAACACGATCAGGTCGGTCGTCGTGTCGAGATCCTGATGCGTCGGCCGGCAGTATGCGGCGAGTGCTCCGTCGTGCTCGACCAGTGCGATGTCGAGTTCGGGGTCGCAGTCGGTGAGGTGGGCGTACGCCTGATCCATCTGCTCGGCGTTCACCATCTCGGGGTCGCCCGTGACGAGTCGGTACTCGGTGAGCAGTGCCGCCATCGCCGCGTGGTCGGCTGCGCCGGCATACGGCCGAGCCGCATACCCCTCCGGAAGTGACAACCGCTCCGCCAGATGCATGCCGACGACGGTAGTGACGCGGTGAGCGCTGATCGCCAGAGGTTTCGCAGGTCAGGTCTGGGCGTCGAGGCGTTTGACGAGGGTCTTGGTGGCGACGGCGCGGTACGACTCCTCGACGAAG
>JBPEWX010000704.1:0-1971 GCA_052032235.1 Ilumatobacter sp.
TTCGAGGACGATCTCCTCCCCGTCGCAGAGCGACACGAACTCACGACCTACGCCTACTTCGCGTTGGCGAGTGGCCTGCTCACCGGGAAGTTCCGCAGTCTCGATGAGGTACGCAGATCAGCTCGTGCGGACATCACCGAGCAGTTCGCCACCGGACCGGCGTTCGCGGTGGTGGACGAGGTTCGGACGGTCGCAGGTGAAATCGGTGTCAGCCCGGCGCGAGTGGCGCTCGCCTGGCTGGCGTCTCGCCCGACGGTGGGAGGCGTTCTTGCCAGTGCGCGCACCGTGGAACAACTCGACGACCTGATGGGGGTCGTCGACGTCGCGCTCGATGCGTCGCAGCTGGAACGTCTCGACCGGGTGTCCGAGCCGCTGCGCAGTTCGCGGAGCTGAACGGGCGGCTACGCGAAGAGGGTGCGGTAACGCTGACGCAGGCCGTTCTTGACGACCTTCGCCATGCTGTTGCGAGGCAGTTCGTCGATGAACTCGTAGTGGCGGGGATGCTTGAAGCGGGCCAGCTCGGCTCGGCACGCAGCATCGAGCGTCGACTCGAGCTCGGCTGCGTCGGCACCCGGCACCGTGACGACGACCGCGACGACCGTCTCGCCGAAATCTGGGTGCGGGACGCCGAAGACCGCCGACTCGACGACGCCATCGACGGCATCGAGCACCATCTCGATCTCCTTCGGGTACACGTTGTACCCGCCCGAGATGATCATGTCGCTCGCGCGCCCGTCGAGGCGCAGTCGGCCGGTTTCATCGAGCGACCCGACGTCGCCGGTGCGGAACCATCCGTCCTCGGTCGTGGCTTCGGCGGTCTTGTCCGGTTGCTTCCAGTAGCCGGCGAACGGCACGGGTGTGAGCACCTCGACCTGACCGCTCTCACCCGTGGCCACCTGCCGGCCGTGCTCGTCGACGACGCGGAGTTCGTGCCCGGCCAGCGCGTAGCCGACGGAACCCGGCACCTGGCCGCCGTCGGCCAACGGGTTGGTCGTGAGGATGCCGGTCTCGGTCATCCCGTAGCGTTCGACGATGTGGCGTCCGGTCCGGGCGGTGAACTCGCCGTGGACCTGCTCGGTCATCGGCGCCGACCCCGACGTGAACAGCCGGACGTGCGAACACAGGTCCCGATCGAAACGTTCGTCGGTGAGCAGGCGGACGTAGTGCGTCGGAACGCCCATGAGTACCGAACAAGTCGGCAGCTGCGAGATGACGTCATCGATGTCGAACTTGTCGCGGAACCGCACCGTCGCCCCCTCGAGCATGAGCGGGAAGATGGCGACGAACAAACCGTGCACATGGAAGATCGGCAGTGTGTGGCAGATCGTGTCGTCCGGTTCGATCGCCCATGCGTCGTGGAGCACGCGCGCGTTCGACAGCAGGCTGTCGTGGGTCAGCACGGCCCCCTTCGATCGGCCCGTCGTGCCCGAGGTGTAGAGCATCGCCGCGGCGTCGGCGCCATCGCCATCGAGCGGCGGGCCGGCGACCGGCTCGAGCGCCGAGGCCAACGCCCCGAACGTGCCGACTCCGCGAACACCGCCGTCGAACTCGACGATGTCGACGTCGGCGCCGAGCGCCTCACGCAGCGCCGGCCCGTGGTCGGGTGAGGCGACCACCAGACGAGCGTCCGCGTCCGAGACGAAATACTCGACTTCGGCTGCCGTATACGCCGTGTTGAGCGGGATGAACACGACTCGAGCGTGCAGACATCCCAGCATCAGCGCGAGTGCGTCGACCGACTTGTCGACCTGGATCACGATGCGGTCTCCCGGCCGGACTCCTTTCGATTCGAGTGCTGCTGCGTATCGTGCCGCGCTCGTTGCGACATCGCCGTAGCTCAGGCGCTGGTCCGGTGCCCCACCGAACGGCGCCGTTTCGATGAACGTCCGGTCGAGTTGGGTTGGCAGGAGTTCGGTCAGCAGGTTCATGGGCAGGGTGCTCCGTTCGCTCGACCACCGATCGTAAGCAATA
>JBPEWX010000705.1:0-8414 GCA_052032235.1 Ilumatobacter sp.
GCCGGCAAGTTCGTCGTCGAGCGCGCCGGCGGGGTCGTCACCGACGTCGACGGCGCCCCGCTCGACTTCCGGCACGGCCGCCGACTCGAGCACAACCGTGGCATCGTCGCCACCGACGGCCGCTTCCACGACGAGGTGATCCGGGTCGTCCGCGACGTCCTGGCCTGACGGTCGCCCGACTACGCCAGCGCAGCGACCCGGTTCGCCCGTCGCTGCAACAGCAGCAGCACGACGGCGGCCGCGATCAGCGACGGCAGCACGAACTCGGTGCGGTACCAGCCGAGCCAGGCGATGCCGCTGCGGTTCGAGACGGCGAGGTCGATCGTGATCACCGCGTCGTCGCCCGGATGGAGGGCGACCGGGATCGACACACCGTCGAGTGGTTCGATCCGACCCGAGCGGTAGGGGGACGACAGTCGGTCGTAGCCGCCGAGCGGTCGAGCGTCGGTGAACTCGTCGGGCTGGATCTCGACGACGTACTCGTCCGACGGCACCATCGTGAATCGGTAGGTGCCGTCGTGCGCCGTCCACTGCCGTTCGACTTCGGCGCCGTCGACGTGGCGCAGCACGACGGCGACGCCGGCAACCGGTCGCTCCCACGCCGCGTCGCCGACGAGCTCGTTCGGTTCGTAGTCGTCGTCGCCGTCGGCGTCGATCCAGAGCCGGCCCGTGATCTGATGGAGGTAGACGGTCGCGAGGTCGGCGTCGTCCTCCTCGGCCCATGCGCCGTTGTCGTCGATGATGCCGCCGTCGGCGGTGTACGCGTTGGGTCGGTTGCGGATGGTGTCGAGTGTCTCGTTGCCCGCCGTCGAATCGTCGTCGTGTTCGGCGTACTCGACCAGTTCGACGCTGTTCACGAACGGTGACTGGCGCTGGTCGTCGACGTGCACGATGACGGTCAGGCGACGTGTCTCTCCGGGTTCGAGTTGTTCCGACCCGTCGAGCTCCCAGCGGACCGTGTCCGACCCGGGCGGCCCCTCGACCGCACCGTGGCTCGCGGCGAGCAGCGAGGTGCCGTACGGCAGGCGATCGACGAACGCGATCGGCCCCGACGGCTCCGACCCCTGGTTGTGGATGATGATCTCGAACGCCAGCACGCCGAGCACGTCGTCGTGGCGGACCCAGCGCGTCGCGACGGCGAGGTCGTACTGCTCCTGGAAGCCGAAGTCGGTCGAGTGGTCGACGAGGGGTTCGAGCTCGGGTGTCGCCGGATCGTCACCGGCGTGGACCGGCGCGTACGTCATGCCCGACACCTCGGTGTCCGCCTGGGCGACCTCGGCATCGGAGTCGAGCCGTCGGTCGTCGCCGGCGTGCGGTCGAGTCGGACGGAGACCGGTGTGCTCGCCCCAGCGTCCGAACGGGCCGCTCGTCGCGTTGCGGTGGGCGACCGTGACGAGGTACGGGGTGCGGTCGACGAGCGGTGTGGTGCCGTCGTCGCGGAAGCGATAGCGGCCGTCCGAACCGGTCAGCTCGGTCGTGAGCAGGGTGCCGTCGGGCGTGCGCAGCTCCATCTCGACGCCGCCGATCGACGGCTCGTCCGGGTCCTGCTCGCCGTCGCCGTCGACGTCGCGCCAGACCCGACCACCGATCTCGACGGGTGCCGTCTCGCACAACAGGGCGAGACCGGCGAGACCGGACGACTTCTCGAAGGTGTGATCGGGCTCGGCGTTGCGTCCGTCGTACAGACGGACGCCACGCACGAACTCGCCGGTTGCCGCGTCGTGCCAGGCGAGCCCGCCGGACCGCCATGGCTCGGGTTGCCCGACGAGCGGGTCCATCTGGGTGGCCACGACCAGGTCGCGGTCGTCGTCGGTCGTGAGGGTGACGACGCCGCCGAGCGTCGTCTCGGCGTGCCAGCCGTAGCGGTCGCCGTCGAAGAACTCGAAGCCGTCGCCGACGCCGCCGTCGCAGCCGCCCGTCCCCTCGATGACCCAGCCGTCGCCGTCGGGGCAGGCCCGTTGGAGATCGCCGGCGATCACCGTCTCGGTGATGTCGTGCGTGTCACCGTCGGTCGTCGGCGCGGTGCTGTCGGGCATCGTCTGGTGACCCCACCGGTCGCCGAGCGCGACGACGAGGTTGCCGACCCGGTCGACCGCGATGTCGGTCACCGCCGGCTGGGGGTACGACACGACGTCGTGCTCGGACCGGAACGGTACGGCGTCGACCCACGGTCGCCAGACCGCCTCGTTGGAGAGCAGGCCGTTGTCGTAGGTGTCGCCGCGGTCGGCGTCGAGGTCCCAGGCGAGCCGGGTGACGAACCCGTCGTCGAGCGCCTCGACGACGTAGCCGCGCAACTGTGTCGGATCGCCGAGCGGTGCAGCGTCGGCACGCTCGTCGTCGATCGCGCGGTCGGGTTCGACCGTCGACTCGGCGGAGCACACGACGCCGACGAGCACCCGGTCGTCGGGGGTCACGCCGAGACCGAAGGGACGGAGGTCGCCGAACGGCGCCGCGTCGTTCGCGTTGCACCGACCGATGCCGAGTGCGTCGGCGGTGAGGAGTCGTCGGTCGATGACGTCGCCCGACGGGAGCGAGACGGTGACGAGTGCTCGTCGTCCGAGGTCGACGGCGAACAGGCGGGTGCCGTCGTTCGACACGTCGATGTCGCCGATGCCCGATCGGTACACGTCGTCGAATGCCGCAGGGTCGTCGCGCACGTCGGCGTCGGGATCGTGCGGATCGGCGGCTCCCGGGTCGAGGAGCGTCAGCAGTTCCGGTTCGGTGCGTGGCGTCAACCGGTAGATCGCCGTCGGGTTCCCCGTCGGGTTGAGTTCGGATCGCAGTGTGGTGTGGCGCTTCACGAACGCGGCGGCGTACACGTTGCCGCGCCAGTCGGTGGCGATGCCGTGCACGGCGCCGACCGTTCCGACGTCGGCGGCGGCCTCGGGGGGGAGGGTCAACCAGTCGTCGGGGGTGTCGCCGTCGACGGCGCCGAGGTCGGTCGTCGCCGGGTCGACGAGTTCGATGGCGGGCACGTCGCCGCCGTCGGGATGGTCGGCCGAGCGATAGCACCCGGTCACGAGCGAGGCGCTGTGCTCGCACGACGCCCCGGGTGCGAAGACGCCGAACGAGCCGATGGGTTCCCCGTCGCACGAGTCGGCGTCGTCGACGAACTGGATGTCGGAGGCGCTGTGGAGCCCGGTGGGTCCGTGCTCGAAGCCGTTCGGCGTCTCGAACTCGACGCGGATCGGGTAGCGGTCGTCGTCGAGGTCGGTGAGCCAGGCGCCACCGTTCCCGGTCTCGATCCTCGTCGAGCGACCGGTCCGATCGGTGACCAGGACCGTGACGTCGCCGATGCCCGGTTCGTGCTCGTCGTGCTCGCCGTCGAGGTCGAGATCGTCGAACACGACGCCGCCGCACCCCGGACCCGCCGACTCGGGCGCAGCCGCGGTCGTGGCGGCGGGGGACGCGACGATCCACCCGGTGGCCGTCGCGCCGAGCGCGATCACGAGCGAGCAGAAACGGTGCATGGCGATCGATCCGTGTCGTGCCTGGTCATCGGCACGTCGCGGCCCGATCTTGACGTTCTCCTGAGGTTCGGCGGCGCTCGATCGGTGGGCGTTCCACGCAATTGCTGTATTGTCCGTAGTCTTACCGGACAATCCGCTCACCTTCTGAATGGACCTGTGATGACCGAATCCACCGGCACGACGACCGGCACGATCGACACCGGCGGCCTGACCACCGGACGGCTGACGCACCTGCAGCGCCTCGAGGCCGAGGCGATCCACATCATGCGCGAGGCCGTCGCCGAGAGCGAACGGCCGGCGATGCTGTACTCGGTCGGCAAGGACAGCTCGGTGCTCCTGCACCTGGCTCGCAAGGCGTTCTATCCGTCGCCGCCGCCGTTCCCGCTGGTGCACGTCGACACGACGTGGAAGTTCCAGGCGATGTACGAGTTCCGCGGCAAAGCGGCCGAGGAGGCCGGCATGGAGCTGATCGTCCACCAGAACCCCGAGTGCATCGAGCGCGGCATCAACCCGTTCGACCACGGCTCGGCCCTCCACACCGACATGTGGAAGACCGAAGGTCTCAAGCAGGCGATCGACCAGAACAAGTTCGATCTCTGCTTCGGCGGTGCCCGCCGTGACGAGGAGAAGTCGCGCGCCAAGGAGCGAGTGTTCTCGATCCGTTCGCCGCAGCACCAGTGGGACCCGAAGCGGCAGCGCCCCGAACTGTGGTCGATCTACAACGCCCGCCGCAGCCCCGGCGAGACGGTCCGCGTGTTCCCGATCAGCAACTGGACCGAGCTCGACGTGTGGCAGTACATCCACCTCGAGCAGATCCCGATCGTGCCGCTGTACTTCTCGGCGCCGCGACCCGTCGTCGACCGCGACGGCGTGCTGATCATGGTCGACGACGACCGCATGCCGCTCGACGACGGTGAGGTCCCGATGACGAAGAACGTGCGGTTCCGCACGCTCGGTTGCTACCCGCTGTCGGGCGCGATCGAGAGCGACGCCGACACCCTGACCGGGATCATCCAGGAGATGCTGCTCGCGACGACGTCGGAACGGCAGGGCCGCATCATCGACTTCGACGGCGCCGCGTCGATGGAGAAGAAGAAGCAGGAGGGCTACTTCTGATGGCACACGCATCCGACCTGATCGCCGACGACATCGAGGCGTACCTCGTCTCGCACCAGTACAAGTCGCTGCTCCGCTTCATCACCTGCGGTTCGGTCGACGACGGCAAGAGCACCCTGATCGGGCGCCTCCTCTACGAATCGCACCTGGTCTTCGAAGACCACCTCGCCGCACTCGAGGCCGACTCGGCCAAGGTCGGCACCCAGGGCGGCGACCTCGACTTCGCGCTCCTGCTCGACGGCCTGTCGGCCGAGCGCGAGCAAGGCATCACGAT
Organism: Ilumatobacter sp.; assembly: GCA_052032235.1. Taxonomy (GTDB): domain Bacteria; phylum Actinomycetota; class Acidimicrobiia; order Acidimicrobiales; family Ilumatobacteraceae; genus Ilumatobacter. Next base: position 4,861 of record JBPEWX010000705.1, read on the forward strand.
CGACGTCGCGTATCGCTTCTTCTCGACCGAGCAGCGCAAGTTCATCGTGGCCGACACGCCCGGCCACGAGCAGTACACCCGCAACATGGTGACCGGGGCGTCGACCGCCGACGTGGCCGTGCTGATGGTCGACGCCCGCAAGGGCGTGCTCACCCAGACCCGTCGTCACAGCTTCCTCGTGTCGCTGCTCGGCATCCAGAAGATCGTCGTCGCCGTCAACAAGATGGATCTCGTCGACTGGTCGCACGAGGTCTACGAGACGATCCAGGAGGAGTACCGCGACTTCGCGAAGCGGATCGGCCTCGACGACATCACGTTCATCCCGATGTCGGCACTCAAGGGCGACAACGTCGTGGCGCCCAGCCAGCACATGCACTGGTACCACGGCCCGACCCTGCTCGGCTTCCTCGAGACCGTCGAGGTCGACGATGCGACCGCGTCGGGCCCGTTCCGCATGCCGGTGCAGTGGGTCAACCGACCGAACCTCGACTTCCGCGGCTTCTCCGGACGCATCGTCGGCGGCACCGTCCGCCCGGGCGACGCCGTGCGAGTGCTGCCCGCCGGAACCACGAGCACCGTCGACCGGATCGTCACGATGGACGGCGACCTCGACGAGGCCGTCGCCGGACAGTCGGTCACGATCACCCTGACCGACGAGATCGACGCCTCACGGGGCGACGTGCTGTGCGCCGGCGACGCGCCGGCCGAGGTCGCCGACCAGTTCGAGGCGCACGTCGTGTGGATGCACGAGGACGAGATGCTGCCGGGCCGGCCGTATCTCATGAAGATCGGCACCCGCACCGTCGGCGTGACGATCGCCAACCCGAAGTACCGCATCGACGTCAACAACCTCGACCATCTCGCCGCCAACACCCTCGAGCTGAACGAGATCGGCGTCTGCAACCTGAGCCTCGATCGGCCGATCCCGTTCGACGCCTACACCGACAACCGTGACATGGGCGGCTTCGTCATCATCGACAAGCTGACGCAGAACACGGTCGGCGCCGGCCTGCTGCACTTCGCGCTCCGGCGATCACACAACATCCACTGGCAACAGGTCCAGGTCGACAAGGACGCCCGTGCCGAGATGAACAGCCACCGGCCCGGCGTGGTGTGGTTCACCGGTTTGTCGGGATCCGGCAAGTCGACGATCGCCAACATCGTCGAGTCGAAGCTGCACACGATGGGCGTGCGTACCTACCTGCTCGACGGCGACAACGTCCGCCACGGTCTCAACCGAGACCTCGGCTTCACCGACGTCGATCGGGTCGAGAACATCCGGCGGATCGCCGAGGTGTCGCGTCTGATGGTCGACGCCGGTCTCGTCGTGCTCGTGTCGTTCATCTCACCGTTCCGTGCCGAGCGCGAGCTCGCCCGGTCTCGCGTCGACGAGGGCGAGTTCGTGGAGGTGTTCGTCGACACGCCGCTCGAGGTCGCCGAGGAGCGCGACCCGAAGGGGCTGTACGCCAAGGCCCGGTCGGGAGAACTGGCGAACTTCACCGGCATCGACTCGCCGTACGAAGCACCCGAGTCGGCCGAGGTGCGCGTCGACACCACCTCGGTCACGCCCGAAGAAGCCGCCGATCAGGTCATCGCCCGACTGCGCACGCACGGCATCATCACCTGATCGACGGGAGCGTTCGCGCTCCTCCCGTCGGGCGGTCAGCCGACCGGGCGATAGTGGGCCAGGCCGTTGTCGGTCCAGCGTGCGAATTCGCCCAGCTCGCGGAGGTGCTCGAGATGGGCGTACGTCTCGCTCTCGGCCATCTCGCCCCACGACCGCTCACGGAACAGCACCCGCATGTAGTCGTTGACGGTGCCGTCGGGCACCCGCTCGGCAGCGTCGCGGATGATCTGCAACCGGTCGCCGTGGTGCTCGATGATGTGCTGCGACCGACCGCGCAGGTCGGTGAACGGTTTGCCGTGGGCGGGCAGGGCGACCGACACCCCCTCCTGGTCGGCCATCCGGCCGAGCGACTCGAAGAACAGGGCGAGCGGATCGGCCTGCGGTGCCATCCCGCTGATGTGCGGCGTGATGGTGGGGAGCACGTGGTCACCGGTGAACATCACCCCGTGCTCGGGGTCGAACAGACACAGGTGGTCGTAGGTGTGGCCGGGCGTGTGCATCGCGACCCACTCGCGTCGGGCGAGCCGGATCGTCTGCCCCTCGACGAGCGGCTTCGTCGGCCGCAGTGGCTCGAAGACCGGGACCGCGTCGGTGCGCCGTCCGTGCAGCCGTTCGAGGAACTCGCGCGACGGGCCGGCCCGCCGACCACCCCACGGCGACGGGCGACTCATGTAGCGCTCCATCGCCTCGACCTGTTCGTCGAAGGAGTTGAGGGTGAGTTCGGCCGAGTCCTCCGACTCGTCGACGGCGTAGTCGAACAGGGTGCGGAACGATTCGTGGGTGACGATGTCGGCGCCCGACTCGTAGCGGAGCCGTTGTGCTCCCCCGAAGTGGTCGGGGTGCGAATGGGTCACGACGACGGTGTGCACGTCGGTCACGCGGTAGCCGGCCCGACCCAGCCGGTCGACGAGGGCGTCCCAGGCGTCGGGTCCGGGCAGGCCCGGGTCGACGACGGCGATCCCCCGCTCGTCTTCCATCACGTAGCAGTTGACGTGGCCGAGGCCGGGCAGTTGGATCGGGAGTTCGGTCCGCAGCACGCCGGGTGCGACCTCGGTGACGTCGGTGGTCGCCGTCTCCTGCTCCTGCTTACGTGGGCGCGTCGACTCCTCGTCGGTCGCCGTGTCGGTCGCCGATTGCGCGCCGTGCCGGTGACCGTGATGGTCGCCGTGCTGATGGGCGTGCTCGTCGGTCCGGTCGGGCGCGTGTTCGTGCTGGTGTTCGTCGTGGCTCATGAGGGTGGGTCCGACCGTACTCAGGCGTCGTTCCCGATCGTCAGTCGGGGTTCACCTCGTCGTGATGGTGCGTCCCTCGACGGCGGCGTATGGTGACGTCGTGACTCGCTGTCGGGTGTTCATCGCTTCGTCGCTCGACGGGTTCATCGCCGGCCCGGACGACGAACTCGACTGGCTCGACTTCCCCGACGCGGACGACACCTTCACCCCGTTCTTCGCCGACGTCGGGGCCATGTTGATGGGGCGCCGTACCTATGACGTGGTGTCGTCGTTCGACGGTCCGTGGCCGTACGGCGACACGCCGGTGCTCGTCGCGACGCGTCGCCCGATGCCCGACACGCAGCCGACCGTTCGCCCCGTCACCGGCTCGATCGACGAGATGGTCGCCGAGGCGAGGCAGGCGGCAGGCGACCGCGACGTCTATCTCGACGGGGGTGAGCTGGTCCGCCAGGCACTCGAAGCCGGTCTCGTCGATGAGCTGACGGTCACGATGATCCCGGTCGTCCTCGGTGCCGGTCGCCCCCTGTTCGCCGGCGTCGGCAACCGCCACGAACTCGAACTCGTCGCCACCCGAGAACTCGGCTCCGGCCTCGTCCAACTCACCTACACCCCGTCCCGCTGACCCCAGTCGGTAGAGGTCAGACCCCAACCGACGGTGCAGGACTGCAGCCTCCGAGCATGCCGGTCGGTTGGGG
>JBPEWX010000706.1:0-3143 GCA_052032235.1 Ilumatobacter sp.
GCGGCCTCGGGCCGTGCCAACACGATGCGCGCCACCCGCTCGGCCGGTCGTTCGTACCTGATGTGCTCCCAGTCGCTCATCTTCGAAGTGTGGTCGACCGGACGACCGACGGGCGTGCCGAACGGGTGACGGGTTTCAGCCGGGCGGGTGACGGGCACTGGGAGTGCATGCTGACGCGCCCGGACCACGACGCCCCCACCGTGGAGGTCACCGACCAACAGTTCGGTCGGCTCCGCATCACCAACCTCGCACTCGCCGCCCTGCACGCCACGTCCGGTGTGCTGATGGTGATCTTGAGCAACGGGTTCGAGCTGTCGATCAGCTCGTTCTCGATCGGCGGGCCGCCGGGCACCGATCCGACCGAGGGCACCGTGAGCACCGTGTGGAGCTTCCCGCTCGGTCCTGCGGTTGCCGCGTTCGCGTTCCTGTCGGCGCTGTTCCACCTGATCGTGGCGCTCCCGCCCGGGGCGTCGAAGTACCGCGACGAACTCGAGCACGGGCGCAACCGGTTCCGCTGGGTCGAGTACTCGCTGTCGGCCACGCTGATGATCGTCCTGATCGCCATGATCACGGGCATCACCGACATGGCGGCTCTGATCGTGATCGCCGCCGCGAACGTCTCGATGATCCTGTTCGGTTGGGTGATGGAGGTCGTGAACCCGCCGGGCGAGAAGGTCTGGTGGTCGCCGTTCTGGTTCGGTTCGCTCGCCGGCGCCGCGCCGTGGATCGCGATCGTCGCCACCCTCGTCTACAACGTGAACCAGGGCGGCGAGGGGCCCCCGGGGTTCGTGTACGGCATCATCGTGTCGATCTTCGTCCTGTTCAACTGCTTCGCCGTCAACCAGTGGCTGCAGTACAAGCGGGTCGGCAAGTGGAGCGACTATCTGGTCGGCGAGCGCACGTACGGCGTGCTCAGCCTCGTCGCCAAGACCGCCCTCGCCTGGCAGATCTTCGCCAACGTGCTCGTCGGCTGACCCGTCGGGCGCAGCGGCGCACATCGGCTCGGCCGGTCAGGGACGTCAGTAGATGGTTCGGGCCATGTGTTCGGGGTAGCCGGCGTCGTACGCGTCGCCGTCGAACGAATCGACGATGCCGGCCATCACCTGCCCGACGGTCGGGACGTCGTCGTGTGTCCGGTGTTCGGCGTTCCAGAGGTCGGACCGCACCAGCGCCTTCGGGCACTGGGTGTACACCTCGCCGACCGCCACCTCGATGATCGAGGTCGGCACCGTGTCGCCCATCGCGAACGATGCGCGCAACGCCGGGCAGGTGAGGAGCCGGGCGGTGCCGTTGACCCGCAGCGTCACGCCGATGCCGGGCACGAAGAACAGCAGCGCGACCCGTCCGTCGCGGACGATGTTGCGGAGGGTGTCGACCCGGTTGTTGCCGCGTCGGTCGGGCATCATCAGGGTTCGCTCGTCGACGATGCGGACGAAGCCGGCCGGGTCGCCCCGCGGCGAGCAATCGACGCCCTCGGGACCGACCGTGGCGAGAACGACGAACGGTGACTCCTCCACGTAGCGGGCCTGTTCGGGCGTGATCGCCGGCGTGACCTTGCGCTCCATCCCCTCGCGCCACGGATACAGCTGCTCGAGCTGCTCGATCGAACGGACGAGGCCACGATCGTCGGTGGTGCTCATGCGCCGACGCTACCGCGCCCGGTCGGAGCCGTCAGCCGACGTTGCAGCGGGTGCAGTGCCCGGTGACGCGCACGTCGATCGCGTCGGTGACGAACCCGGGGTGCGAGCCGAGTTCGCGCCGCAACCGTTCGATGCTCGGCGCGTGGTGGTGATGGACGGCGCCGCACCGGTCGCAGACGAGGTGGATGACGGCGTCGCCGTGGGCCCGTTCCCACGTGGCGGCGTCGCCGAGGCGCGATTCGCGGACGAGTTCGATCTCGGTGAAGAGCGCCAGCGTGCGATAGATCGACGACTGGTTGATGCCGGGATCGAGCGCCTGCACCCGTTCGGTGATCTCCAGCGCGTTGAGGTGCCCGTCGGTGTCGGCGAGCACCTGCCAGACGACGCTGCGAGGCCGCGTGACACGATGCCCGTGCTCGCGCAACGTCGCCTCCAGTTCCATCCCGCCGAGCGTACGCCGCGGCGCGTTCCCTGCACGGATGGGGTCCGACCGACGACGTCAGTCGTTGTTGCGAGTGATTTGCAACAACGGGGTGGTCTGCGTACGCTCGCCGGGGTGCGGTTCGACCCCCGAGATCCGCACCCGAAGAAGGTGTTCTCCCGATGACTCTGTTCGCCATGCACGCCCCCGACGGCTTCCTCGAGCCCGCCGTCGCCGCCGTGACCGCGCTCGTCAGTGTCGCGATCCTCGCCCTGTGCCTGCGTGCCGCCAGGGACGAACTCGGCGATCGCCAGGTGCCCCTCGCCGGGATCACCGCTGCGTTCGTGTTCGCTGCCCAGATGTTCAACTTCCCGGTCGCGTCGGGCACGTCCGGCCACCTGCTCGGCGGGGCGCTCGCTGCGATCCTGCTCGGCCCCCACGTCGGCACGCTGGTGGTCAGCGTCGTCGTGGTGGTGCAGGCCCTGCTCTTCGCCGACGGTGGGCTGACGGCGCTCGGGTACAACGTGCTCAACATGGCGATCGTCCCGGCGTTCGGCGGTTGGGCGCTCTACAAGCTGTTCCGCGCGGTGCTGCCCGCCAACGCGTCCGGCGTGGTCGTCGGCACCGGACTCGCCGCTGCGGCGTCCGTCGTGCTGTCGGCGATGGCGTTCTCGATCGAGTGGCTGTTCGGCGCCTCGGCGCCGGTTCCGTTCGACACCGTCTTCACTGCCATGGTCGGTGTCCACGCGCTGATCGGCATCGGTGAAGGCGTGCTGAGCGCACTCATGGTGTCGGCCGTCCTGGCCACTCGACCCGACCTGGTCGTCGGCGCCCGCGACCTCGACATCGACGCCGTCTCCGACCGCCGACCGGTCGGGGTGCGTGCGTTCGTCCTCGGCGGCGTGCTCGTCGCCGTCTTCTTCGCCGCCGTCGTCAGCCAGTTCGCCGTCGACGACCCCGACGGGCTCGAACGCGTCGCGATCGACGAGGGCTTCGAGAGCTCCGCCGAGGAACACGCGATTGCCGACAGCATCTTCGCCGACTACGCCACGACCGGGATCGACAACGAGACGGTCAGCCTC
>JBPEWX010000707.1:0-3651 GCA_052032235.1 Ilumatobacter sp.
CCTGGTGCGGGATCGCTTCCGCCGTGTCGTCGGTGTGTTGTCGTCGTGCCGCTCGGACGGCGTCACGACGGGCCGGGACGCGATCTCGGCGTTGGTTGGCAGTGGCCCGCGCGCGCCCGTAGCCTTGTCAGGTCGAAAGGGCGCGCCCTCGTGCGGGCCTGTCAGTGCATCACAACGTGTCGGCCGGCCCCTGCTGCCGCTCGGCCGACCAGGAGACGACCATGAAGCGTACGTATCAACCCAATGCCCAGCGTCGTGCGAAGAAGCACGGCTTCCGTGCTCGCATGAGCACCCGCGCCGGACGGAACATCCTCAAGAACCGTCGCGCCAAGGGCCGCGCCCGACTCTCGGCTTGATCCAACGGATTCACGGCCGTCACGCCTTCAGCACCCTGTCGCGTGACGGGCGACGAATCCGTCGATCGTCCCTCTGGTGCAGCTGGTGTCCGCAACCGAGTTCGAACGCGACGCGCGTGGCGTACTCGATCGGGCGCGCCTGCGGTCCGGCCGTGACACGGAATCGGCTGCGTCGCCGGCTGCGGGAGATCGTGCGCCAGCTCGATCGGCTCGAGCCGCTGCCGCCGGGGCTGTTGTTGATCGGCGCTCGCCCGAGCGCAGTCGAACTGACGTTCGATCAGCTGCGGGTCGAGACGGAACACCTGCTCCGGTCTGCGACCACCACGACCAGCCCCACCCCGACGACATGATCGTCGAGGGGCCCGACGCGACGACGTGCCGCCACGTCGATCTTCCGGGCCACTCCCCCGCACAACGCCTGCTTCTCCGCGGCATCGGCGCCTACCAGCGCGCCTTCGAGGGTCGCCCGTCGCCCTGCCGCTTCTTCCCGTCCTGTTCCGAGTACGGCGCCGAGGCGATCCACCTCCACGGTGCCGGCCGCGGTTCGTGGCTGACGATGCGTCGCCTGCTGCGCTGTCGCCCGCTCGGCCCGTCCGGGTTCGACCCGGTTCCACCCCCGAACGATCATCTGGAGCACTGATCCATGCTCGCCATCGACTTCTTCGAGTACCCGGCCGCCCTCCTGGCGTGGTTGTACGCCCTCACCAGCAACTATGCGCTGGCGATCGCACTGATCGCCGTCATCGTCATGCTGCTCGTGACCCCGCTGATCCTCAAGAGCACCAAGGGCATGCTCGAGATGCAGCGCCTGGCACCCGAGATGCGCCGCCTGCAGGCGGAGTACAAGGACGATCGCCAGAAGCTCAACGAAGAGATGATGAAGCTCTACCAGGAGCACAAGGTCAACCCGATGGCCTCGTGTCTGCCGCTGGTCGCCCAGATGCCCGTCTTCATCATCATGTTCCGCGTGCTGCACGGCCTCACCTACAAGCCGGCCGGCGGGAACGAGCTCATGGCGCAGACGGTGCTCAACGCCGCCGGCGACACGGGTGAGATCGGGTTCGTGCCGCGTTACCTGTCGGAAGGCTCCGACATGTACCAGTCGCTGGTTCGTTCCGAGACGATGGAGTCGTTCGGCCTCGACCTCGCGGTGTCGCCTGCCGAGATGCTCGGCACCGACTTCACCCAGGGCCTCATCTACGCCGCCCTCGTGGTGCTGCTCGGCGCCCTCTACTTCGGTCAGCAGCGCATGGTGGCCGCACGTGCCGCCGTCAGCCCGACCATGTCGCCCACCCAGCAGAAACTGATGCAGTACCTGCCGGTGGCGTTCGCCGTGTTCCAGGTGTTCTTCCTGCTCGGCCTGGTCGTCTACTACATCGTGCAGTCGATCCTCCGGATCCTGCAGCAGCTCTACATCACCAAGCGGTTCTACGCGGGCGACGAGTCGCTCGGTCGACAGGCCCAGGCAGCGAGCGAGAAGGCTCGCGAGATGGCCAAGGCCGACGGCGGCGGCGGTGCTCTCGCCAAGGCACGTCGCGACCTCGCCGAGGCCAAGCAGGCCCAGGCCAAGGCCAAGGACCGTTCGACGACCTCGACCTCCACGTCGAAGTCGAAGTCGAACGACCCGGTCCGACCGACCAAGCGCACCACGGCCCCGAAGAACCGACCCACCCCGAGCGCGAAGGCGGGTTCGTCGTCACGGCAACGGCCGTCGTCGACGAAACGCCACAAGAAGAAGTGACGCGCTCGTCAACACGCAAGGAGCAGTATGGAATGGGTCGTGACCACCGGCAAGACGGTGGATGAAGCCAAGGAACGGGCGCTCGATCAGCTGGGCGTCGCCCGCGACGACGCCGAGTTCGAGGTCGTCGAGGAGGCCAAGACCGGCCTGTTCGGCCGGGTGAAGAGCGAGGCCCGGGTCCGGGCACGCGTCAAGCCCGCCCAGGTGCGTCCGAAGCAGGACCGCCGTGACCGCCGTCGTGGCAGCAAGTCGAAGCGTGGCGGCCGGAACGACAACCGGAACGACCAGCGCAGCAAGCAGCAGAACGACACGACCGACGACGCCGACAACGGCGCCGCGGTCGCAACGGCGACCGACGATTCGTCCTCCGGGCAGAACCGGCGGCGTCAGCAGGATCAACGGTCGTCGAACGGCCAACGAGGGCGCTCGAAGCGCCAGCGGACAGACAAGGAGCATGCCGCCATGGAAGACAACGGACCCGAGACCGAGGTCTCGCCGCAGGAAGTCGGCGACGCCGCCGTGGCGTTCATGAGCGGACTCGCGACGGCGTTCGGCGCCGAGGCGTCGACCGACGTCGAGATCGACGGCACGGAGATCGACGTCCGGGTCACCGGCGACGAGCTCGGTCTGTTGGTGGGCCCCGGCGGCCGCACCCTCACCGCCGTGCAGGATCTGGCCCGCGTGTCGTCGCAGCGTCGTCTCGGCGACCATCAGACCCGTCTCCGCATCGACGTCGGCGGCTACCGCGAGAAGCGCAAGGGCGCGCTCGAGAAGTTCGCCGTCGCCGTCGCGAACCAGGTGATCGAGGCCGGGAGCACCAAGGCCCTCGAGCCGATGTCGTCGGCCGACCGCAAGGTCGTCCACGACGCCATCACCGAGATCGACGGTGTGACCAGCCGGTCCGAAGGTGACGAGCCGAACCGCCGGGTGGTCATCAGCCCCGCCTGATCGTGTCACGACACCCTGATCTGTTCGAAACGCTGCGCCAGGCGCAGCGTTTCGGCTTTTTCGGCGACCGCGCCATCGACGAGGCGGTCGCCCACGCCGACCAGTACGTGTCGGTGCTCACCACCCGAGCCGGCCGGCTCCTCGACCTGGGGAGCGGCGGCGGGTTGCCGGGCCTCGTCATCGCCGACGCCCGCCCCGATCTCGAGATCGTGCTGCTCGACCGACGCCAGAAACGGACGGACTTCCTGGAGCGTGCCGTGCGCCGTCTGGCGTTCGACCACGTGTCGGTGGCCTGTCGTGACGCCGTCGACGTGGTGCGCGAGGTCGACGACGGCATCGACGCCGGCTTCGACATCGTGACCGCTCGGGGTTTCGGACCGCCCGAGTTCACGCTCCGGACGGCTGCTGGTGCGTTGCGACCTGGTGGTTGCATCGTGATCAGCGAACCGCCGACCGGCGACCGTTGGTCGCCGGAGCTCCTCGACGAGCTGCAGCTCTCCCCCACCCGCTCCGGCACCGTCATCCGCTTCGACGCCCCCTGACGAACGGCGCCGACGGGCTGGTTGTTCGATCCGGCAGGACGCGCCGATCGTTCGGCGATGTGTA
>JBPEWX010000708.1:0-2737 GCA_052032235.1 Ilumatobacter sp.
GGTGGTGTTCATGCCGCCAGTGTCCGCAGATCGAGCGGCGCCGGCGTCACCCGAAGGTGGAACTTCGGGGTGGAATCGTCCGGCGTGGTCAGGGCAGCAGCCCGAGCGAACGGGCGCGGTCGACGGCGGCGGTCCGGTTCGGGACGCCGAGCTTGTCGAGGATGTGCGTGATGTGCTTCTTGACCGTGTTGAGCGACACGTACAACTCATCGGCGATCTGCCGGTTGGGCTTGCCGCTGGCGAGCTCGGCGAGCACTTCGAGCTCGCGATCGGTGAGTGGCACCACGAGCGGCTGTGTCGGTCGGGGGCCCGGACGGAGCGTGTCGGGACCCGTGTCGAACGCGGCGACGAGTGCGGCGAGGTGATCGAAGGCGGCTCGGTCGAGCTCGGACGCCGTCGTGGCGACGGCCCGTCCGAGGAGCGACGCCACGGGTGCCCCTTCGTCGAGGAACACCCGGACGAAGCCCTGTGGCGCAGCCAGGCGGACGGCCCTGGTGAGCGACGCGACCGCGTCGTCGGGATCGTGCTCGCTCGAGGCGAGAGCTCGCAGCACGCCGATCTCGATCGCTGCGGCGCGGCGGCCGTCGGCTTCGGCGGCCCGGGAGAGACGATCGAGCAGGGGGAGCGCGTCGGGCCCGTCGCCGCGGGCGATCGTCATCCGCGCCAGGAGCAGGTGTGCCGGCTCGACCGGGTGATGCGGTTCGTCGCCGAGCGTCAGCCCGCGGTGTCGGATCCATCGTTCGGCCGGCCCGCGGTCGCCCTCTGCGAGGAGGAGACGTGCTCGCTGTACGGGGACCGGGTTGATCAGGTCGATCACGTCGTCGTCCGGCCCGACGTCGAGCGCTTCCTCCATCAGCTCCCGGGCCGCGCCGACGTCACCGCCGGCCCGTTCGATCCAGGCCATCGTCGCGAGCCCCGTCGACAACGCCTGCGTGTAGACCAGCTCGCGGCTGCTCGACACGCCACGCTCGAGGAGGGTGCGCGCCTGCTCCAGTTCGTTGCGCTGATACGCGACTTCGCCCATCCCGACGTACGCCACGCCGGCCGAGGGCGCGTTCGACGTCGGATCGCCCGCCTCGGCGTCGAGCGCTGCCTGGTACGTCTCGATCGCCCCATCGAGGTCGCCGAGCGAGCGCTGGGCGCGAGCGAGGTAGTGACACCCGAACGCGACCCGGCCGGGCTCGCCGAGGGCGCGCCAGCGCTCGATGTTCTCGGCCAACGCCGACGCAGCCGCCCCGGCCGATCCACGCAGCCAGTGTGCGCTCGCCAAGTGCAGTCGGGCGATCAGGGCGACCGCAGCGCCGTCGTCGTCGACGTCGACGAGGGTTCGCTCGGCCAGATCGACGGCCTCGTCGGATCGCCCTCGGAGATGAGCGACGAAGGCGTGCACGAGCGCGATGGTCGGGTCGAGGGTGGCCAGCGGGCTCGCGGCCCGGTCGATCGACGGCTCGAACTCGTCGTCGGCATCGGCGCGCGCCGAGGCTGCCGCTTCGAGCAGCCGATCGGCTTCGCGTGGCCGGCCGGCATAGGCGGCGGTGCGGGCATGAGCGACGAGCAGGCGACGCGACGCATCGACGTCGTCGGGCAGCTCGGCGAAACGGCGTCGGAGGGTGGCGCCCTCGCGCCGCAGGAGGAGTTCGTCGGCGTGGCGCTCGATCATGTCCATCGCCCACGTCGGGTCGCCGGCGGCCGACGCGTGCTCGATCGCCGGCTCGACGAGAGCGTTCGACTGGTACCACGTCGCCGCACGGCGGTGGAGCTCGCGCACCTCCTCGGTCGGCCGTCGGTCGAGCCAGGTGCGGAGCAACTCGGCGAACAGATGGTGATACCGCCACCAGCGGCGCTCGTCGTCGAGCGGCACCACGAACAGGTTCGCCCGCTCGCACCATTCGAGGAGCTCCTGGCCGTCTCGGCGCCCGGTGACGGCGTCACACAGCGGGCCCGAGAGCCGGTCGAGGATCGACGTCGACAGGAGGAACTCGCGCACCTGCTCGGACTGCCGGTCGAGTACCTCCTCGGTCAGGTAGTCGAGCACGAAGCGGTGGCTGCCGGTGAAGGTTCGGAGGAACGACGCGACATCGTCGCGCCCGTCCACCGACAGGGCGGCGAGTTGCAACCCGACCGCCCATCCCTCGGTGGTGGACGCGAGCGTGGCGACCGCCGCACCGTCGAGCTGGGCGCCGGTGGCCTCTCCGAGGAAGGCCGCCGCCTCGCCGTCGTCGAACCGGAGATCGGCGGCGCGGATCTCGATGAGCTCACCTCGGGCGCGCCGTCTCGCCAGCTGGAGCGGTGGATCGGCCCGACTGATCACCACCATGCGGAGCTGATCGGGTGCGTGCTCGAGGAGGAACCGGACACCGTCGTGCACGGTCTCGTCGGTGATCAGGTGGTAGTCCTCGAGCACCACGACGACGTCGTGGTCGGCGTCGGCGACGGTGGTCACCACCGCCGCAGCGAGCTCGTCGGCCGACCACCCTCCCGACCGGCGTGTCAGTCGCTCGACCGATCCCGCCAGCGACCCCGTCGCGTCGCCGAGACCGCGGTCGACGGAGGCCGCGAGGTGGCGCCAGAACCGGACCGGGTCGCTGTCGTCGGCGTCGAGCGAGAGCCAGGCGACGCCGGACGTGCGTCGGCGACACCAGTCGGCGACGAGGACCGTCTTGCCGCACCCGGCAGGGGCGCAGACCAGCGACATCACGCCCGGACCGGCCTGCTCGAGGCGATCGGTCAACCGGCT
>JBPEWX010000709.1:0-3830 GCA_052032235.1 Ilumatobacter sp.
CGTGGTGTGCAGTACGACCCGGCAGCCGAGTGCGACCTGACGACGGTCGAGGCGCTCTCGGCCGACCACCCCGACGTCGACCAGTTCATCGTCATGGCGACCGACGACTGGGGTGACACGACCGGGACGGTCGAGGTCGCCGCACGCGGCGAGGGTGGCACCTGGCTGTGCCAGCTGGACGCGATGGATGCGATGTACGGACGGTCGGGCACCCGGCCGCTGATCGACCGACGGTCGGGCGACGGGACGACGCCGGCCGGCGTGTTCCCGCTCGGCGAGGTGACGGCGTGGGACGGCGAGGTGTTCTCGATGTTCGGCAACTCGGCCGACCCCGGCGTGCTGGTCCCCTACCGAGACGTGAAGCCGGAGGACTGCTGGGGAGCGACGAAGAACACGTCGAGCTACCAGCACCTGGTGAACGACTACCGCTGTCCCGGCCCCGACGACGAATGGCTGGCCGGCATCACCGAGTCGTACTCGCACGCCGCGGTGATCGGCGCCAACCTCGACCCGATCTCGGGCGACGAGCCCGGTGAGATCCCGTATGCGGCGGCGATCTTCCTGCACCGCTACAGCTACTACTCGAACGGCGTCCCGAAGCCGACGAGCGGCTGTGTGTCGCTCCAGTACGACGACCTCGTGGCCACCCTCCGCCTCATCGACCCGAGGCTGAACCCCCACTTCGCGATCGGGCCGACCGACTTCCTCCGCAGCTAGCTCCCGTCGGGCGTTCGCCGCCATCGGACGACGAGCCATGCCACGGCAGCAACGAGCGCGGCCAGCGCCAGGAACCGGTCGGGAATGCGCGACCCGACGTCGGTCGCCCACTCCTCCGCCCGTGCCCCGGCGAGTGCCAGCGATTGCGACTCGACGAGGTTGCCGCCGTTCACCATCATGAACGCACCGACCAGCACCAGCACGACGCCCGACAGCAGCGACGTCGAGTGGAACGTGAAGCGTCCCACCGAAATGGGCCGACCCCGCAACCACGTGCTGACGGGCTGGCCGAACCGACCCCACATCAGCGCCAGGATCACGAGCGGCAACACCATCCCGAGGGCGTACACGGCGAGCAGCAACCCACCGCGAACGGGCTGCCCACCGGCTGCGGCGAGGACGAGGATCGAACCGAGGATCGGTCCGGTGCAGAAGCCGGTCAGGCCGTACGCGAGGCCGAGTGCGTACACCGAGGCGGGGTTCGTGCCCGTCGACTCGGGAGCGTTGCGCAGGAACACGAAGCCGCCGCCGAGCGCCGTCACGATGCCGAGCAGGATGATGACGAAGCCCGAAATCGTGATCACGGTCGCCTGATGGGTTCGCACGAAGATGGTCGCCGCCGACGCCGACACGCCGAGCGGCACGAGCGTCGTGACCAGGCCGAGGTAGAAGACGGCCGTCCGCGAAACGAGCTGCGACGGCCGGTCGAACGCGTAGGCGAAGAAGCCGGGCAGCAGGAGCGCACCGCAGGGACTGAGCAGCGCCAAGACCCCGCCGACGAGGGCGGCGACGTAGCCGACGTCGCCAGGCACGTCAGCGCACCGAGTCGGCGAGGATGTTGGTGAGCAGGTCGTCCATCCGGTCGTAGCTGAGGTACCCACCGACCGGCACCCCGTTGACGACGAACGCCGGTGTCCCGGTGAAGCCGATGGCGTATCCCATCTGGGTGTCGGTGTCGACCGAGGTCGTCACCTCGGCGGAGGCGTAGTCGTCGAGGAACTGCTCGTAGTCGAGGCCGACCTCGTCAGCGACCGACTCGATGTAGGCGAGCATCTGCGGCTCTGCCTGGCGCTCGTGGTAGGCAGCCATCTCCTCGTCGGTGGGTTCGCGGTCGAAGAGCGGCTCGCCGTCACCGGCGATGTACGGGTACAGGTACTCGGACAGTTCCCAGTACTTGTCCTGGAGACCGGCGGCGGCGCCGGCCTTGGCGCCGGGGAGCGCCCGCTCCTCGTAGGGCATCATGCGCGACTCGAGTCGGAGCTGTCCGGTGTCGACCCAGTCCACCATGACCTGCGGCATCGTGAGATTGTGGAAGTGACCGCACCAGCCGCACCCGTACGACTCGAAGGTCACCATCACGAGCGGGGCATCCGGATCACCCACGGCCATCGATTCGTCGTCGACGCGGATCGGGTCCATGCGCGAGGGCGACGGTGCGTCGGCCGGGATCGTGTCGTCACTGACGGGGGCGCTGTCGGCTTCGGCGGCGACGTCGGAGGTGTCGACGAGCGCAGGGTCGTCTCCGGTGAGGAACGTGACGGCGACGAGGCCCGCTGCGGCGACGACGGCGACACCCGGGAGGAGGAGTCGAGGGAGCTGCATAACCGGGCCAAACCGTATCGACCATTGTCCGGACCTCTCCAGGGCCACCCGTCACAACAGCCCTGCTCAACCCCACCGGGGTCGGGTGTCGCAGGGAACGGCGACGGAGTCGACGTTTCCGGAAGTCCCCCGACCCCTGGGGCTGTACCCAGGATCAGTCGGTCAGCACATCGACCGCCACCGACACCACCGCGGCCACGGCCACGCCGGTTGCGGCCAGCACGGCGACGTGTCGAACGACTCGGGCGGTGGTCATCCGCTCCCCGTTGGCGTGCAGCATCTCGCCGTCGGTGCGGTGACTCAGGATGCCGCCGGCTGACCCGATCGACAGGATCGACCCCGCCGAACCGATCGACAGGATCGACCCGGCCGAACCGATCGACAGGATCGACCCGGCCGAACCGATGGAGAGGATGGACCCCGCCGACCCGATCGACAGGATCGACCCGGCAGAGTTCAGCGAGCGGATGGATCCGACCGAGGCGACCGAATCGATCGATCCGACCGACCAGCGGGAACGGATGGACGCAGTCGACATGGGACGATGCTGCCTCATCCGACGGTGTTGAAGTAGCGCCACCCGTTCACCTCGTCCATCGCGAGCCGATGACGTGGCCCGTCGATCGTGTGGTCGTCGAGGCCGTACGCGGCGTCGCCCTCCCACAGGCAGAGTCGGGTCTCGCCGTCCATCAGCATGTGGGTGGCGAAGTAGCGAGGGTCGGCGGCCGCCAGCGCCGATGCCACGTCGCCGTACCGGGCGAGCTGGGTGAGGGTGACGTAGGTCGGTGGGGCGATGAGGATCTCGCCGCGCTCCTGCATGTGCAGGGCGACGGCGGGCGGCACCCACTGGTGGGCGTGCACTTCGTTGCCGTCGACGTCGATCACGTGGTCGGCGTGCCCGTCGTGGGCCTCGGCGACGAAGAACCAGGTCGAGTACCGCTTCGGCGAGAGGGCGTTCTTGCCGGGCGGGAGCCAGTGGCTCCAGAACACGAGCGAGTCGGGGTCGACCGTCAGGGAGATCTCCTCCTGGGTCTCGCGCACCGCGGCACGGCGGGCAGCCGGCAGCGGGTCGGGCTCGGTCCCGGCCGGGATGTCGTCGTCCTCGATGCCGCCGCCGGGGAACGCCCACATCCCACCGAACGCGGTCTCGGCGCCCCGATGGATCATGAGCACCTCGAGTTCGCCGTCGCCGTCCCGCACCAGCACCAACGTCGCCGCCGGGCGGGCCGGCACCTCGGCGTCGGGCTGGTCGATCACGTCGATCCGCATACGACCAACCTAAGCGACGCTCGCGGTCCGGTCAGAGCTTGAAGACGCGGGCGGCGTTGTCGTGGAGGAACAGCCGGCGGGTCTCGTCGTCGAGCCCGAGGTCGTCGAGGTGTTCGAGACACTTGGCCGGGGTGATCATCGGGTAGTTCGTGCCGAACATGACCTTGGTGCGCCCGTTGGTGCGCAGGTAGTCGACGAGCTGCGTCGGGTACCGCTTTGCCGTGTAGGCAGACGTGTCGATG
>JBPEWX010000071.1:0-9031 GCA_052032235.1 Ilumatobacter sp.
CCGGTTCGGGTGAACCGGTCAGGTGCGGAACGGCGGGTCGAGGATCCGGCCGACCCGATGGTTGAGGGCCCGGATCACACGGTCCTCGCGGTGCCAGCCGAGCAGGCTCACCGTGGCGGTCGCCAGCGCGAACCGGCGCCCCTCGACGGCAGGCAGGCCGCACCAGCGGGCGATCAGGATCGCCAGGAAGTGGCCGTGGGCGAACACCACGCCGTTGCCGGTGGGGACCTCGTCGTCGAATCGGGCGAGGAACCGATCGGCCCGCTCTCCCACCTCGTCGTACGACTCGCCGCCGGTGATCTCGTGCGTCCACACCGACCAGCCGGGGATGCGCTCGCGCGATTCGGGGGTCGTCTCGCCCTCGAAGTCGCCGTAGTCCCACTCGACGAGGTCGGGATCGGTGACGAGTCCGCACGCCGGGCTCACGATCTCGGCGGTCTCGCGCGCTCGTCGGAGGGGGCTGCAATAGGCCCGGACGAGGTTCCACCCTTCGAGGGTGAGGGCGGCGTCGCTCGCCTCCGCCCGCCCGACCTCGGTGAGGGGGATGTCGGTGCGGCCGGTGTGCTTGCCGACCTTCGACCATTCCGTCTGGCCGTGCCGGATCACCAGCAACTGCGGCACGTCGGTGTGGTGGGTGTCGGATCGTTGCGTCACAGGAACTCCGGTGGCTGGGTCAGGTCGATCACGGTGATGCGATTGCCCTCGACGTCGTACAGGTCGAGCTCGACCGGGCCGTTGAGCAGCTCGCCGGTGTCGACGTCGGGGTCGGCGACCGACGCGGGGAGCACGGCGACGAACCAGCCACCGTCGTTGCGGGTCACGAAGCTGTACTCGCCGCCGTCGCCGAGGTGAACGGTCACCCGGACGACCTGCGGGCTGACGGCGCCGGCGAGCACGTTGGTCCAGGTGCCGTCGCCGTTCGAGACGACGACCTCGTCGAGAAAGCCGAAGTGGTCACTCAGGACCGACGCTCGGGCCTGCGGGTCGTCCCAACGGTTGATGAAGCCGTCGAGGCCGCACCGGACCGGCATCGGCTCGTCGCCCGGTTCGGTGCGGAGCCCGACGCAGCGTGCATCGCCGCCGCCGAGGGCCAACACCATCTCGGCACCGGCGCCGTCGTGTTCGTCGGCGGCGACCACGACGCCGGTCGACCAATCGATCTCGTCGAGCCCGGCGAGTGGGTCGGGCGAGTCGTCGCCGCCGGACAACGATCCGAGGTCGAAGCCGGTGCCGACGAGCAGCCCGGCCATCGCCACCGCCAGGAGCACGACACCGAGCCACGCCCAGCGCAGCGCGCTCCGCGACCCGCCGTCGTCGATCGAGTCGACCGGCGTCGGCTGCTCGGCCGGCGTCGGCTGCTCGGCGCCGTGGTGCTCCGTCGTCACGCTCTCATGATGCTCCACTACCGTGGTTCCATGCATGATCTGGTGATCCGCAGGGGGAACGTGGTCGACGGGTCGGGTGCCGCCGCCCGCGTCGCCGACGTCGCGATCGACGGCGACCGCGTCGTCGAGGTCGGGGACGACATCGGAGCCGGCACACGGGAGATCGACGCCGACGGACTGCTCGTCACGCCGGGTTTCGTCGACGTGCACACGCACTACGACGCCCAGGCGACGTGGGACCCGTACCTGACGCCGTCGTCGTGGCACGGGGTCACGACCGCCGTGATGGGCAACTGTGGCGTCGGCTTCGCGCCCGCCGAACCCGACAAGCACGAGTGGTTGATCGAGGTGATGGAGGGCGTCGAGGACATCCCCGGCACCGCGCTGACCGAAGGCATCCAGTGGGAGTGGGAGTCGTTCACCGAATACCTCGATGCGCTCGACCGCCGCCACTACGTGCTCGACCTCGGCGCCCAGGTCCCCCACAGCGCCGTGCGCGGCTACGTCATGGGCGACCGCAGCGGTGTCAACAATCCGGCGACCGCCGACGATCTCGAGCGGATGGCATCCATCGTCGCCGAGGGACTCCGCGCCGGCGCGCTGGGCTTCTCGACGAGCCGGACCCCGCTGCACAAGTCGAAGTCGGGCGAGCTGGTGCCGGGCACGATGGTCGAGTCCGACGAACTGTTCGCCATCGCCGCAGCGATGCAGGAGGTCGGCCACGGGGTGTTCCAGTTCGCCCCGGAGCACGCGATCCTGCCCGAACGCGAGTGGCCGTGGATGCGGGAGCTGGCCAGCCGTTCCGGACGCACCGTCAGCGTCAACTTCAGCCAGTTCGACCAGGCGCCCGACCTGTGGCGTGAGGTCCTCGACAAGCTCGACGAGGCGATCGCCGACGGCATCCCGATCGTCGCGCAGGTGCACGGTCGCACCGTCGGGCTGCTGATGTGCCTGGAGGGCAGCTATCACCCACTGATGTTCCACCCGGCCTACGGCGAGATCGCCGACCTGCCCCTCGCCGAGCGGTGTGCCGCCCTCCGGTCGGGCCCGGTGCGCGACCGGCTGATCTCCGAGACACCGGACGACGACGGCTTCTTCGAGAAGGTCGTGCTCGGCACGATGTGGAAGACGTGGGCGGTCGCGGACGGTGATATCGACTACGAGCCGCACCCCGACGATTCGATCGGTTCCGTCGCCGGTCGCACCGGCGCCTCCCCCATCGAACTGGTCATCGATCATCTGCTGACCGCCGACGGTCACGGGATGCTCTATTCGCCGTTCTTCAACTACAGCTACGGCGACCTGTCGTTCAACTACGAGGCGCACATGCACCCCGGCACCCGGATGGGTCTCGCCGACGCCGGCGCGCACGTGCGGGTGATCTGCGACGGCGGCTGTCCCACGTTCATGCTCACGCACTGGACCCGTGACCGCACCCGCGGCCCGAAGATGCCGCTCGAGTACGTCGTGCATCGTCAGACCCGTCAGACCGCCGAGCTGTACGGACTCGGCGACCGTGGACTCCTCGCGCCCGGGATGCGGGCCGACATCAACGTGATCGACTACGACGCACTCACGTTCGGCAAGCCGCGCATGGCCTGGGACCTCCCCGGTGGTGCGCCCCGCCTCGTCCAGAAGGCGAGCGGGTACCGCCACACGTTCTGCGCCGGCGTCGAGACCGTCGCCGACGACGAGTTCACCGGCGAGCTCCCGGGCCGGCTCGTCCGCGGCCCGCGCTGACACCGCCAACGGGCGCTGCCCACGTGCCAGAATCCCAGGCGTGCCCACCACCGACGACGCCGTGACGCGCCCCGATGACGTCGACGAGGTCACCGACGACGCGGACGAGGTCACCGACGACGCGGACGTCGACGACCCGACCGCGCACGACGGCGACAGTCCCAAGCCGCTCGCCCGCTGGGTCAACTGGGCGGCGGTGGTCGGCATCTCGGTGTTCGCCATGTGGTTCTGGTCGGGGTTCTGGATGGAAGGCCACAACGGCGGCGACGACTTCGCGCTCTACCTCAATCAAGCTCGCTCGCTGATCCAGGGCGACGTCGGCGAGACCCTGGCCAACACGAAGTTCACCGTCGACAACTCGGCGTGGCACACCTTCAGCCCGTACGCGTACTCGTGGGGGCTACCGCTCCTCCTCGCCGGGATGATGGCCCTCACGGGCACCGTCGACCAGGCGACCGGCATCGACTACACCCCGTTCAAGTTCATGATCACGGTGTGCTTCCTGATCGGGCTGTTCGCCTATCACGCGATGCTGCGCCGTCGGATCCACCCGGTCGGGTCGGTCGTCCTGCCGTTGTTCTTCGCGACGAACTTCGTCTACGTCCTGCACACCGACAACGTGCTGTCCGAACTCCCGTTCATGATGGCGTTGATGCTGTTCGTGGTCGGCTGGGATCGCGTCCGCGAATCCGGCGGGCTGCTCGGGCCCCGACTCTGGCCGCTGTTCGGCATCGGGCTGCTGGCGGTCTTCGCCTTCAACGTGCGACGGGAGGGCCTCGGTCTCGTGGTCGCGATCGCCTTGGGCCAGATCGCCGAGATCGTCGCCGCGACGGCGACACCGAACGACGTCGCGCCGGACGCTGCGGGGTGGCGAGCACGACTGGCGCGGGTCCGGGCGCTCGACTGGAAGGCGATCGGGACGCCCTGGGCCACCTTCGTCGGCGTCTCGGCCGTGTTCCAGATGATGTTGCCGTCCGACATCGCACCACGGTTCGTCGAGCGCGATCCGACGGCGACGTCGGGGTTGCATCGGATCGTCGACAACCTCGACATCTACCGACCGTTCCTCGCCGAACAGCTCGGGTTGAAAGACCTCGGACCGAACGAGGCGACCGCGTTCGGTTCGGCCGCGGCCGGTTCGTTCGTGTTCTGGACGTTCGTCGCGCTGATGGTGCTCGGCGTCGTGCTGTCGGTCGCCGTGCACCCACGGCGCGACCTGCCGGTCGCCGGAACGATGCTCGGCGTGCTGCTCTTCGTGATGATCGCCCCGTTCCAGACGTACCGGTACATCATGGCGCTGCTCCCGTTCGGGATGTACTTCGCGTACCAGGGGCTGGCCATCCCGCTGAGCTCGTTGCCGGGCAAACACCTCCCCAAGCTCGTGATCGTGGCCGACCTCTGTGTGGTCGCGTTCATCTTCGGGGGATGGCCGGACACCTCGAACGCCCGCGACTACCGGACGCACTTCGTCGGGCCACAGCCTGGCCCGCAGCAGCCCGACACCCTCGAGATGTACGCGGCCGTCCGCGACCTGACGCGCGGCGACGCGGTCGTCGTCGCCAACCGGGCACGACTCATGACCCTCTACACCGGCCGCACCTCCGTCCAGGGCGGTGCGATCGATTTCATCGACAGCGCAGGTGACTACTACGTGATGTACCTCGAGCCCGACGGCAGTCCCGGCACGTACACCCAGTACCCGCTGACCGACGCCGAGGCCGCCGAACGCGGCTTCGTCGAGGTCTGGCGCAATCCCGGCTGGGTGCTCTGGCGGACGCCGCCGATCGGCGACACACCGTGAGCGCCCGACAACGGTTCAACCCGATCGATCGCACCCTCCGCCGACTCCGGGCGCGGGCGGTGGCCCGGCACGTGCCGGCGGGGAGCCGCCTGCTCGACGTCGGATGCGGCCTCGACAACTGGCTCGTCACCTCCGGCGACCGGTTCCGTGACGACAGCCTGGGCATCGACCCCGATCTCGACGAGGACCGGATCGACGAGCGCGGCCGTCGTGCCACGGTCGACGAGATCGCCCGCGACGAACCGGGCCGATTCGACGCAGCGACGAGCCTCGCCGTCATCGAACACCTGCCGACCGATCAGGTCGACGCCCACCTGACGGCGATCCGCACGGTGCTGCGCCCCGGGGGCGTGCTGTTCCTGACCACGCCGACACCGCGGTCGAAACCGGTGCTCGAGTTCCTCGCGTTCCGCCTGAAGGTCATCTCGGCCCACGAGATCCGCGACCACCGTCACTACTACGACGAACGCGAACTCGTCGAGCTGTTCCGTCGGAACGGCTTCGAGCGGGTCGAACACGAGCACTTCCAGTTCGGGATGAACCAGCGGGTGCTCGGCAGGCGTCCCTCCCACGACGAGGTGACGGCGTCGTGATCCTGTCGGTCATCATCCCGGCGTACAACGAGGCGACCACGATCGCCACCGTGATCGAGCAGGTCCTGGCCGCCGCGACGCCCGGGTACGACAAGGAGATCATCGTCGTCGACGACGGGTCGACCGACGGCACCGCCGAGGCGGCCGAGTCGGCGATGGTCGACCTCGGGGTCGATACCGGTCGTGTGCTGGTGCAACCGGCCAACTGCGGCAAGGGGACAGCGGTCAAGCGCGGCTTCGCCGAATCGACCGGCGATCTGGTCATCGTGCAAGACGCCGATCTGGAGTACGACCCGGCCGAGTTCGACCGGCTGATCGACCCCATCCGCCGCGATCGTGGCGACCTCGTGATCGGCTCGCGATTCATCGGAGGCCGCCCTCGGCGCGTCGTCTACCTCTCGAACGCCGTCGGGAACCGGCTCATGTCGGGCCTGTTCTCGGTCGTGTCGACCCTGCCGCTCACCGACGTCCACTGCTGCTACATGCTGCTCCCGGGTGATCTCGCACGAGCGTCGGTCCCGCTGCTGACCAGCTCGCGGTGGGGATTCAATCCGGAGATCTGTTCGCTGATCGCCGACTGGCAGCACGACCTGCGGATCGTCGAGGTCGGCATCTCGTACTACGGCCGGTCGAAGCAGGACGGCAAGAAGATCCGGATGCGGCACGGCGTCGTGGCCGTGGCCGAGATCCTCAAGTTCAACCTGCGGCGGGCCCGGCCGTATCCGTTGGCCTGATCTCGCTCGGACGCCACGCCACGGTTGCCCGTGTCGACCGGCTCAGTCGGCGGTCGGGCGGGCGTCGTTCGCGATCGCGGCGAGCACACCGTTGACGAAGCGGCCGGAGTCGTCGGTCGAGAAACGCTTGGCGAGTTCGACTGCCTCGTTGAGGACGACGGCGGTCGGCACGTGTGGGCGTTCCAGCAGCTCGTAGGCGCCGAGGCGCATCACGTTGAGATCGAGCACCGGCATACGGGCCAACGTCCAGCCGTGGGCTCGCTCGTCGATCATGCCGTCGAGCCGTTCGAGGTGGTCGCCGACACCGCGGACGAGTTCCTGGGTGAGTTCGTCGGGTTCGATCACCTGGAGGTCGATCGTGTCGACCGGGGCGATGCCCTTCGAGTGGGCTTCGTAGAGCAGGTACAACGCACGTTCGCGCGCGTCGGACCGCTCGTCGGGGCGTTCCATCAGGCTCGTCCGATCAGACGCGGGTCATGTACTCGCCGCTGCGAGTGTCGACCCGGATCTTCTCGCCCTGCTCGATGAACAGCGGGACGTTGACGATCTTGCCGGTCTCGAGCGTGGCGGGCTTGGTGGCGCCGGTCTTGCGGTCGCCCTGCACGCCGGGCTCGGTCTCGGTGATGGTCAGCTCGACCGAGGCGGGGATCTCGACGCCGATGATCTCACCCTCGTGGAACGCGACCTGGGCGGTCATGCCTTCGATCATGTAGTCGGCGGCGTCACCGAGGGCGACGGGAGCGACGTTCATCTGCTCGTACGACTCGTTGTTCATGAACACGTAGTCGTCGCCGTCGCGGTAGAGGAACTGCATGTCTTCGCGACGGATGATCGCCTGCTCGACGCGGATGCCGGCGTTGAACGTCCGGTCGAAGACGTTGCCGGTCTTGACGTTGCGCAGCTTGGTGCGCACGAAGGCGCCACCCTTGCCGGGCTTGACGTGCTGGAACTCGACGACCTGGAACAGGCCGTTGTCGAGCTCGAGGGTGATCCCGGTCTTCAGGTCGTTGGTGGTGATGGCAGGCATGGGGTGTCCTTGGGCGACTGAGTCAATACGCGGCAGCCGTCGCTCTCGACCTCGACGAGGTCTTCGATACGGAAGCCACCGAATCCGACACGATAGAGGCCCGGCTCCACAGTCACGACGTCCCCGGCGACGAGGGTCTGTTCGGAGACGGGCGATTCGTACGGATCTTCGTGGATCTGGAGGCCCACGCCGTGCCCGGTCGAGTGCAGATACCAGTCGCGGTAGCCGGCTCCCTCGAACAGGGTTCGGCAGGCGGTGTCGACGGCGGCGGCCCGTCGGCCGGCGGTCACCGCCGAGAGGCCGGCGAGCTGCGCCGTGAGCACCAGATCGTAGATCTCACGCTGTTGGGCCGTCGGCTCGCCGATCACGTAGCTCCGGGTCATGTCGGAGTGGTAGCCGTCGACCAGGGCGCCGACGTCGATCACGACGGTGTCGCCGTCGACGATCAGGCGATCGGTCGGTTCGTGGTGCGGCCGGGCAGCGTTGGTGGGGCCGCTGGCGACGATGGTGTCGTAGCTCGGGCCGTCGGCGCCGTGACGCCGCATGCGGTACTCGAGCTCGGTGCGGACGTCGGCTTCGGTGAGGCCGTCACCGAGCAGCGGTGCCACCTCGGCGAGGGCGGCGTCGGCGATCTCGGCGGCCAGTTCGATCCGGGCGACCTCGCCTTCGTCCTTGGTGCGGCGTTCGTCGGCGACGATCGTCGTGAT
The DNA here is from genome assembly GCA_052032235.1 of Ilumatobacter sp. Lineage (GTDB taxonomy): Bacteria > Actinomycetota > Acidimicrobiia > Acidimicrobiales > Ilumatobacteraceae > Ilumatobacter. The sequence goes on from JBPEWX010000071.1 coordinate 7,988, forward strand.
CGGCGAGATCGGGAGACGGGTCGCGAGCCGGGTCCACGACTCGTGGTCGATCGACGCGGCCGAGGCGCCGACCTTGGTCAGGTGGCGGGCTGCGTCGTCGAGTCGCTGCTGCTGTTCGAGCTTGGTGAATCCGACGACGATGTCGGCCTCGGCGCCCGATGCCGCGAACTCGTCGGCGGCGCGGTCGCGGTAGCGGCCATCGGTCACGAACGTGGCCCGGTCGGGGGCGATCAACAGGGTGCCGGACGAGCCGGTGAAGCCGGTCAGCCAGCGGATGTCGATCAGGTCGGTGACGAGCACCCCGTCGAAGCCGAGTTCGGTCGCCCGGTCACGGACTCGGCCGATGCGGCCGGCGTATCCGATGGGCGGCAGGTGCTCCCGCACGCTCATCGGGCCGCCAGCGAGGCTGCGACCGCTCGGACCGCCAGGTCGTAGCCCTGCTTGCCGAACCCGGTGATCGAACCGGTCGCCACCGGGGCGACGACGCTCGTGTGCCGCCACGGTTCGCGGGCGTTCGGGTTCGAGATGTGGACCTCGACGATCGGGCCGTCGAACGCCGCGAGGGCGTCGTGGATCGCCCAGGCGTAATGCGTGAACGCTCCCGGGTTGATCACGATCGCGACGCAGCGATTGCGGGCGCCGTGGATGTGTTGGATCAGTTCGCCTTCGAAGTTGGACTGATGGGCTTCGACGTCGAGTCCGTGCTCGGCGGCGGACGCAGTCGCGAACGCGACATAGTCGTCGAGGGTGTCGGTGCCGTAGATGTGCGGCTCGCGCTCCCCCAACAGGTTCAGGTTCGGGCCGTGCAAGAGCAGGAGGGTGTCAGCCACGCCACCGAGCGTAGCTGCGAGCGCGCGAACGACCCTCCACCCATCCGGGTCGGGTGTCGTACGGGACGGCTCGGGTTGCTTCGGGTCGGGTGTCGTACGGGACGGCTCGGGTTGCTTCGGGTCGGGTGTCGTACGGGACGGCTCGGGTTGCTTCGGGTCGGGTGTCGTACGGGACGGCGACGGAGTCGACGTTCCGGGAGATCACCCGACCCGG
>JBPEWX010000710.1:0-1568 GCA_052032235.1 Ilumatobacter sp.
ACTTCCATCAGGCGACGATCTCCTCGGTCGGCCTCGACGGTGACCGGCGCGCCGAGTACACCGACCTACCCGACCGGCCGAGCGGCCTCGGCTGGATGCCCGACGGCTCCCTCCTCGTCGTGTTCATGACGACCAGGAAGGTCATGCGCGACCACGGTGACGGCACCCTCGTCGAACACGCCGATCTGTCGAGCGTCGCCGCGTGGCACTGCAACGACATGGTCGTCGACGCCCACGGCAACGCCTACGTCGGCAACTTCGGGTTCGACCTCGAGGAGCGCCAACCGTTCCGACCGGCCGACCTCGCACTCGTCCGGCCCGACGGATCGGTCGAGGTCGCCGCCACCGACATGCGCTTCCCGAACGGCTCGGTGATCACACCGGACGGGTCCACCTTGATCGTCGGTCAGTCGTTCGGCGGCAACTACGTCGCGTTCACGATCGCGGACGACGCCACCCTCACCGACCGTCGCGAGTGGGCGGCGATCGAGGGCAGCGCCCCCGACGGCTGCACCCTCGACGCAGCAGGCGGCATCTGGTTCGCCGACGCACTCGGTTCGCAGGTGGTCCGTGTCGAGGAGGGTGGCACGGTCACCGACCGACTCGACACGCCACAGCCGACGTTCGCGTGCATGCTCGGCGGCGACGACGGCCGAACCTTGTTCGCGCTGTGCGCGCCCGGGTCACATCCCGACGAGAGCGCCGGCAAGGGCCTCGGCGAGATCGTCATGACCCGCGTCGAGCACGGCCGCGTCGGCCTGCCCTGACGTGCGACTCGTCAGCTGGAACGTCAACTCGATCCGTTCCCATCACCATCGACTCGTCGAGTGGATCGAACGCCACGACCCCGACGTCGTCGCGCTGCAGGAGACCAAGTGCACCGACGAGGTGTTCGCGGCGCTGATGGCCGAGGTACTCGCCGACGGGTACGAGTTCGTGCACCACGGGCACGACCACTGGAACGGCGTCGCCATCCTGAGCCGGGTCGGGATCGACGACGTGCGCTGCGGACTGCCGGGCGTGAACCGACCGCCGTACGACGAGGCCCGGATCGTGTCGGCCACGTGCGGCGGCATCGACGTCCACTCCCTGTACGCACCGAACGGCCGCGAGCTGGACGATCCCCACTATCTGTTCAAGCTGGTGTGGCTCGAACGGCTTCGCACCGTGCGGGTACCGGGTCGGCCGACGGCGCTGCTCGGCGACTTCAACGTCGCGCCCACCGACCGAGACATCTACGACCCGATCCGGTGGCGACGCCGTACCCACGCCAGCCCACCCGAGCGAGCTGCGATCGACGCGCTGATCGACGACGGATTGCGCGACGTGACCCGCGAACACCTGCCCGACGACGGGGTGTTCACGTGGTGGAGCTACCGGCCCGGCCAGTTCGCCGCGAACCGGGGCCTGCGCATCGACCTCGCCTTGTGTTCGGACGACGTTGCCGACCGGGTCGAACGCGTCTGGATCGACACCGCCGAACGAGCCGACACCCACGAGGTCGAAAAACCCAGCGACCACGCCCCCCTCGTCCTCGACATCGACTGACTCGTCGGGTCGGGTGTCGT
>JBPEWX010000711.1:0-3625 GCA_052032235.1 Ilumatobacter sp.
GGCGGCGACGACCTCGTGGATCTGGGCGTCGGCCGCCACGTCGGACGACACCGACGCCCCGACGAGGACGTCGTCGTCGGCAGCCGTGATGTCGAAATAGGCGGCACCCGTCGTGACGCCCGCCGGCGACTCACGGGCCCACGCCCCGTCGACGTCGACGGCAGCATCGTCGCCGCCACAGGCCGCGAGCACGAGCGCGGCGGCAGAGAGAATGGTCAGTTCACGCTTCATATGGTCACTGGGTCGCCGCTTGATGGCGGTTGGTTCCCGACGAGCGACGATTCGGTCACCGGTTCCACGGCGCCGTCGGCGACACCGCTCCCTCACCGCCGGTGAGGACCTCGACGCCGTCGTCGGTGACGAGACAGGTGTGCTCGAACTGGGCGGTGCGCTTGCCGTCGGCGGTGACCGCGGTCCAGTCGTCGTCCCACATCTTGTGCTGCCACGTGCCGAGCGTGATCATCGGCTCGACGGTGAACGTCATGCCCGGCCGCATGATCATCGAGTTCCGGCTGTCGTAGTAGTGCAGCACCTGGATGTCGGTGTGGAACTGCTCACCGATCCCGTGGCCGATGAACGCCTTGACGACGCCCATCTTGTGCGCCTTGGCGTGATCTTCGATCGCCCGGCCGATGTCGCTGATCGGACGGCCGGGCACGATCGCCTCGATGCCCTTCCAGGTTGCCTCCTCGGTGACGCGCACGAGGTCGCGACTCTGCGGGTCGACGTCGCCCATGAAGAACGTGGCGTTGGTGTCGCCGTGCACCCCGCCGATGTAGGCCGTGACGTCGAGGTTCATGATGTCGCCGTCCTGGATCACCCGGCTGTCGGGGATGCCGTGGCAGATGACCTCGTTGGCCGAGCTGCAGAGACTCTTCGGGAAGTGGTTGTAGTTGAGCGTGCTCGGGTAGGCGCCACGCTCGATGTAGAGGTCGTGGGCGTAGGCGTCGACCTCGTCGGTGGTCATGCCGACCTGCATGTACTCCCCGGTGAGCCGCAGGATCTCCGCCGCCACCTTGCCGGCATGACGCATCCGTTCGATGATCTCGGGCGACTTGATGCGCGGTTCGTCCCAGTAGACGGGTTCACCGGTCTCGGCCCAGTTCGGTCGCTCGATGCCCTCGGGCACGGTGCGCATCGGCGACACCTCGCCGGGCAGGACGCGACCTTCGAGCTTCTTGTGACAGCGCTTGTACTTGCGTCCGCTCCCGCACCAGCAGGGGTCGTTCGCCTGTGGGAGCACGGACGGGGGCTGGGAGACGGCACGCATGGTGGGAACGAGTCTACGGGCGCTCCGGCGACGCCCCGACCGCCCCCTCACGGTGGAACCGGAAGCGCTTCCAGGACGGGGGGTGTGTGGACGACGGCGGATTCGCCCACACACCGCATGTATCCCGTCGGCGTCGGCCTCGCCACAGCGGAACGGCGGGACCACCGAATCGAGCCGCCGGAGCGGCTCGCTCGTGGACGAGGGTACGGCTCGGTGTTTGCGCTCGCAAGGCAGCCGCTGAGCGGTCGCTGAAACCGGCGCAGGGTCAGGACACCGGAGGCGTTATCTGCGGCTCCCGGCGAGGTGCACCGGGGATCATGAACCAGACGACACCTCCGGGCCCGTCGCCGATCCCGATGCGGCCGTCGTGGCCCTCGACGATCCCCCGGGCGATCGCCAGACCGAGCCCCGCCGTGCCGGTCCGGACGTCGCGAGCCTCGTCGCCACGGGTGAACGCCTCGAAGGCGACGTCGCGGACGTGGGGAGCGAACCCAGGACCGCCGTCGGTCACCCGTGCCAGCACGTGGTCGCCCTCGCGCTGCACGTCGACCGCGACGACGGCGCCGTCCGGTGAGTGCCGAATCGCGTTCTCGATCAGGTTGCGCAGGACACGGGCCAGCTGGGCGGGCTCACCGTCGACCGGTGCACCCGACGTCGCCTCGAACCGGAGGGTCACCCCCTCACGCGCTGCGAGCGGCCGCATGGAGTCGACGGCCTCGTCGGCCAGCTCGGCCAGATCGAGGCGCGTGCGCCGCATCTCGAGGGTGCCGCTCGCGAGCCGGGTGTGGAGACCGAGGTCGTCGACGAGCACGGCCAACGCCTCCACCTGGTGTTCCATGCCCTTCAGGTAGGCGTCGGGGTCGTCGGCGAGCCCGTCACGGATCGCTTCCACCGACACCCGGAGCGCCGCCAACGGGGTGCGCAGGTCGTGCGAGATCGACGACAGCATGAGCGCTCGTTCCTTCTCGACGGCGTCGAGGCGTTCGGTCATGCGGTCGAACTCGAGCGCTGCGTCGCCGAGCTCGTCGTTGCGAGCCACACCGGTGCGGACGTTCAGGTCGCCGGCGGCGACCCGCCGAGCGGCCTCGCTCAGCCGATGGGCGTCGCGCGCGATCGGTGCCGAGAGCAGCCATGCGGCCAACGCAGCGGCGACGGCGGCCGGCAGCATGATCCAGAGCAGCGTGCCGAGATCCTGGTCGCTGATGAACATCTGCTGCGCCGCGATCAGGATCATGATCACGGCGACGGCGAGGACGCCCATCGACGCCCACATGAACCGGCGACCGAGGCGGTTCAGCCCCCACCGGCCCCGGGTCGCGTCGGTCATGGCTCGAACCGGTAGCCGACACCCCACACGGTCGTGATCCAGCGCGGGTTCTCGGGGTCGGTCTCGATCTTGTTGCGGATGCGGCGCACGTGCACCGTGACGGTCGCCGGATCCTGCCAGTCGGGCGACGACTGCCACACGTCGCGGAGCAGGTCGGCGCGCGAGAAGACCTCTCGCGGCGACGCAGCGAGGTGAGCGAGCACATCGAACTCCTTCGGCGTGAAATCGACCAGCTCGCCGTCGAGGGTGACCTCGCGGGCACGCTGGTCGACGACGAGCGGGCCGAAGTCGAGCCGGGCCGCGTCGGTGGCGACCTTCGGTGCCGCCCGGCGCAGCACGCCGTTGACGCGCGCCGCGAGCTCGCGGGGCGAGAACGGCTTCACCACGTAGTCGTCGGCGCCGAGCTCGAGGGCGAGCACCCGATCGGTCTCGTCGGCCCGGCCCGACAACACGACCACCGGGATCTCGCGGTCGGTCCGGATCTGGCGGAGGACCTCGTAGCCGCTCATGTCGGGCAGCCCCAGGTCGAGGATGACGACGGCGGGGTCGACGCGATCGAGCGCCGCCGACGTCTCGGCGCCGGTGGCCACCGCCTCGACCGCCAGCCCGTCGCGACGCAACAGTTCGACCAGCACGCGGCGCATCGACGGGTCGTCCTCGACCACCAGCACCCGTTCGGGCTGCCCGCCCTGGTTGACCATGCCGCGCTCCGTGTCTGGCTCTGTACCGATTGTACGAATTGATGATCTGTTGAGGAAGTCGTGCGATTCGGGTGATGTGAGCTCGCGATGGTGCCGTCATGGAACCGTCGACCCGACCACGCCGCAGCCTGGCCGCACCGTTGCTCGTACTGATCATCGGCTTCGGGCTCACCGGCTTGACCGCCGATCGCATCATCAGCGCCGATCAGGAAGCGCTCGAGGCCGAGCTGCAGGCCGATGCCGCCTCGATGGGCTTGCTGATCCAGTCGCTGGCCAACAGCTTCGAGACCGACCTCACCTCGACGGTCGGCGTGGCCGTCGTGACCA
>JBPEWX010000712.1:0-1675 GCA_052032235.1 Ilumatobacter sp.
CGATCGCGCGCGACGCGTCGACCGAGGGGGTGCCGCGTCCGGTCACGTACGTCTGGTGCTCGAGTGCCGCCTGGGCACGCTCCACCCCGTGATGTCGGGCGAGCGCCGCCGCCTCGTCGGCGAGGCGGGTGGTGAGCTCGACGACGGCATCCTGATCGGCGCCCGACGGTGCCGGAATGCCCCGGATGGCGATCGAGACGACCGTGGCGGTGTCGACGACTTCTGCGAGCTCACGCTCGCCGCTGCGCACACGGTCGACGAGCGCCGGCGGCAAGACGCTGGCCAGCATCTCGTTGATCCGTTCCTCTTCGGCTTCGATCGATGCTTCCTGCTCGCGCAGCCGGGCGGCGACGAGTTCGAGCTGACGTCCCACGTCGCCGAGCTCGTTGCGACCGAGATCGGGCACTCCGGTCTGGTAGTCGCCGTCGGCGATCCTGCCTGCCGCTTCGACGAGCGGGCGGACCGGCCGGGCGAGCACCCGGGCCAAGAACAGGCCGATGATCGCCAGCGACGTCAACAGCACGCCGAGGACGATCAGGATCGCCACGACGAACCGCATCAGTTCGTCGCGCGTCTCGCTGACCTCCTGTTCGGTCACGACGACCCACCCGAGGTCGGCGACGTCGACCGGCGATGCGGACGTGAGCGTGGCTCGGCCGAGGAAGTTGGAGGTGCTCCCCGAGAACGATTCGCCCTCGAGGGCGGCGTCGATCGCCGCGTTGTCGACCGGCTGCAGCAACACCGGCGAACCGGTGAACGCCATGAGCTCGGCGGCCCGTTCATCGCCGCCGATGTCGAGGAACCGGTCGAGATAGGCGTCGGGGTCGTCGAACCACGGCCGTGGCACGGTGCGGATCGTGCGGTCGGCGCCGACCAAGTAGGCGTCGCCGGTGTCGCCCAGGCCGAGGAGATCCCACTGTTGGCCGCTGGTCACGATCTCGGTGAGGCGGTCGGTGTGCAACACGACGACGACCACGCCGAGCACTTCGGCGTTCGAACGGACCGCGGTCGCGATGTGGACGACCGGTTCCGAGGCGTCCGGGAGATAGAAGTTGGTGTCGGCGATCGCCGCGGAGTCGACCGCGGTGCCGGTGAGCTTGTCGACGACCTCGCCGAGCCCGCCGTCGGCGTACGGGCCGTCGACCACGTCGGTGCCGAGATCGATCCGCTTCGACACGGAGTACACGACGTCGGCCGACTGCAGGTCGACGAGCAGGATGTCCTGGGCGCCGATGCTGGACGCGAGATCGCGGAGGAACGGGTGGTGTTCGGCGTGGGCGGCGCTGTACGCAGATCCGTCGCCGGCGTCGTCGAGTTCGGACCGGGGTTCGGCCCCGTTCCGGGCCAGGTACTGGTACTGGACGTATCGGCCGGCGTCGTCGGCCGGCACCAGCTCGTCGGTCGGTGGCCTGATGGCGTCGACGGCGTCGTATCGATCGGTCACCTCGGCGTACGTGGCGACCACCTCGTCGAGCTGGGCGTCGTCGATCTCGGTGCCGTCGAGCGCGGCGTAGCCCTCGGACAGGTCGGCGAGGGCGAAGCCGACTCCGGGATCGGTGCCCATGACGGCGACCCGGTCGAGGGCACTGTCGATCGTCTGCTCGACGGTGTCGGCCCGCAGGTTGCGGAGCGTGTCGAGCTGATCGGTCGCGCCGCGCTCGAGGAGCCCGTAGAC
>JBPEWX010000713.1:0-2183 GCA_052032235.1 Ilumatobacter sp.
CGGGGATCATCGACGGCTGGCTGCACGAAGGGATCGTCGTCGCCGGTGACGCCGAGTTGCCGACCGTCGACCTCCTCGCCCGCGTCGAGTCCGCCGGCGTCCGTCTCCAGGAGTTCACCGGCATCCCACAACCCGCACGTCCAGCGGGCTGATGGGGTCTCCGACCCCGAGCGGTACGGGACCCGGTCTCGTTACAGGCCGAGGACGCGTCGGTAGAAGGCGAGTTCGGCGTTCATCTGGTGGACGATCGTGTCGGCGCGGCGGAAGCCGTGGCCCTCACCTTCGTACGCGTGGTACTCGCACTCGACGCCGCGGGAACGCAGCGCGTCGACGATCATCTCGCTCTGGTTCGGCGGCACGACCTTGTCGTCCAGCCCCTGGAACACGATCAGGGGCGTCTCGAACCGGTCGAGGTGGTGGATCGGAGATCGTTCCTCGTAGACGTCGCGTGCGTCGGGCCACGGCCCGATGAGACGGTCGGTGTAGCGGGCCTCGAACTTGTGGGTGTCGGCCGCCAGCACCGACAGGTCGGCGATGCCGTACGAGCAGGCGCCCGCCGCGAACACGTCGCTGGTGGCGAGGCAGGCGAGCACGGTGAAGCCGCCGGCCGACCCGCCACGGATCACGACACGGTCACCGTCGACACGGCCCTGCTCGGCGAGGAAAGTCGCGGCGGCGATGCAGTCCTCGACGTCGACGACGCCCCAGTTGCCGTCGAGCAGGTTCCGGAACTCGGTGCCGTACCCGGTCGAACCGCGGTGGTCGACGTCGACCACCGCGAAGCCTCGCGTCGTCCAGAACTGGGTGGCCAACGAGAACCACGGCCGGGCACACGACGTCGGACCGCCGTGGATCATCACGACGAGGGGCGGCCGGTCGTCGACGGGTGCGTCGACCTCGGCGTTGGCGGGCGCGTAGAACCAGCCGTACGCGGTGGCGCCTCCGGCGGTCGGGAACGCGACGAGTTCGGGTGCCGAGACGTCGCCGGCGCGCACGGGCGTGTCGGGTGCGGCGACCACGTCGACCGACTCACCGGTTGCCACGTCGAAGCGTGTGATCGTCGACGGTCGATCGGCCCACCGGACGATCGCGGTGACGGTGCCGTCGCCGGCCGCCAGTTGCTCGAGCGCGGCGGCTCCGATGTCGATCGCCGCGCCGTCGACGACGAGTCGGCCCCCGGTCGACCACACGCGACGCCCGTCGGCCAGCTCGACGTGGTCGCGCAGCCCGAAGATCCACGCCGGTCCGCCGACCTCGTCGGTGCCGGTCGAGACCGGGTGCTCGCCGGTGTCGTCGACCCGCCACAGGTTCCACACCCCGTCGCGGTCGCTGATGACGACGTCGCCGTCGGGTTGCATGAACGACGCCCCGGACGCCACCGCACGGGGCGTTCCGGTCGTGCCGTGATCGGGATCGAACGAGCACTCCATCAGGTCGGTGTCGTTCCACGGCATGTTCGGGTGGTTCCACGCCACGAACCGGATGCGGTCGCTGGCGACGAACCGCGGCGACATCACGAAGTCGTGGTCGGCGTGGACCACGTGCGGGACGCCCGGTGTGCGTGCCGGCAGCGCGACGACCCGGTTGACGACGTGGTGCGGATCGGCGACGTCGTGCACCTCCTGCACGGCGACGAGCCAGTGCCCGTCGGGCGACGGACGCAGGTCGGCGTAGCGAACCGTTCGGGGGTGTTCGAGTTCGGGGGTGAGCGGTACCGGTTCGCCGCCGTCGAGGTCGACGTACCAAATCCGTTGCTCGTCCCAGTCGACGAACCACGCCGAGTTCAGTTCGACCCAGGCCGCTCCACCGCCGTACTCGTGGACGGCGCTGCGAACGTTGAACGACGGGTCGAGGAGGTCGCGGGTGGCGCCGTCGGCGTCGGCGACGACGAGGGTCTGGCGGCCACCCTCGCTCGGCCGGCCCTCGTGCCACACGGTGCGGTCGCCGTCGACCCAGACGTCGATCAGCTTCGTGACCCCACGGGTGAGGTGCTCGGGCGAGATCGGTGACGGCCACGTGCCGTACGGAAGCGTGCTCACACCCCCATCGTGCCAGCCGAACCCCCGAGCCCGCCCGCCGCAGCGCGGGTTCTCGGTGGCTGTGGTCCGGGTTCTCGGACGTGAGGCGCCGAGATCGTGGGTGTGTGGGTGGGTGTGGGGTTCTCGGTGGTTGTGGTCCGGGTT
>JBPEWX010000714.1:0-1779 GCA_052032235.1 Ilumatobacter sp.
ACCGCGGCAGCGGCACCGAGCGCGTCGTCGGCCTCCCACTGGACCATCGCCCAGGTGGTGACGCCCATCGCCATCAGCCCCTCTTCCATGAGGGGGATCTGTTCGAGCAGTTCGGGCAGCATGCCTTCGCTGGTCTTGTAGCCGTCCCACAGCTCGTTGCGGAACGACTCGATCACGTGGTCGCTCGCCACACCGACGTGGGTGGCGCCGTCCTCGATCAGCTGCAGCGTCGACGTGAGCACCCCGATCGTCGCGTCGTACGGCCCCGAATCGGAACCCGACTCACCCCGCCGGTTCTTCGACCCGAAGTGCTGCCGGAACAGCTCGTACGTCCCGTCGACCAGATGCACCTTCATGCCGGCCGACAGTACCCCCTGCTGGGTCGAACCGATGGCGGCTCAGCCGCCGTCGGGGAAGGCCGCCGTGAACACCTGTTGTGCGGCGGCGTCGACACCCGCGCCGACGCACGGCATCTCGTCGGTCGGCGGATTGAGCACCACGACGGTCCACCCGTCGGCGCCGGCGTCGGCGATGATGCCCTCGAGGATGCCGACCGCTTCGTCGACGTCACGAATGCAGCGGTCCTCTGCGCTCCATCGGTCGGAGATCGCATTCGTGATCGTCGCCGCAGGGTTGGGGCTGCCCGGTTCGACGGGCGCCCGCTCGGCGTAGCCGATCTCGACGCACGTCTCACCCGTGCCCGGGATCACTGCGGTGATGCCGTTGTCGGTCACACAGCTCGCCAGATCGGGCGGCCCGGTCGTGCCGAGCGGGCCGTCGACCCACATCGGTGCGCACTGATCCTCCGGGGTCACCGACGGATCGATGATCATCGCGACCTGGATGTCGGGGTCGGCGGACGCATCGGAATAGCACGACAGCGACGCCGAGTCGGTGGGCTCGGCGAACAGTCGCGACGCAGCGACCGCGCCACCCCCGGCGAGCGCCACGACCACGGCGCCGCCGATCACACGCCGCGGCCACCGCTTCCTCACCGGTTCGTCAGCATCGACGGTTCCGTCGATGATCCGGGTGAACAGGTCGTCGGCGTCCGAGTCGTCGCCCGGTCGGGTCGTGCGGTCGAGGTCGAGCGGCCGCATCGAGACGAGCAGCTCGAACGGGTCGGGCAAGGTTGCCGGTGAGGTGGTCAAGGCTGCTCCTGCTTTCGGTAGTGCTCGCTGAATCGCTCCCGAGCTCGATGGAGACGGACGGCGGCCGCGCCCGATGAGATCCCGAGCGCGGCGCCGAGGTCGGCGCCGGTCAGCCCGTCGAACGCCGCGAGTTGGATGATCTCCCGGTCAGTCACCGACAACTGTTCGAACGCCGACTTCAACAACTCGAACGTCTCGGGTGCGACGTCGTGATCGTGGAGTTCGGTGGTGCCGCGGGAGGTGATGGTTCGGTAGGCCTCGTCTCGGGCACTGCGACGACGGCGACCGCGAACGGAGTTGAGCGCCGTGTTGTTGGCGACACCGATCAGCCAACCTCGCTCCGACTGGACCCGGATGTCGTCGAGCCGGCGCCACGCGGTGGCGAATGTCGTCGACAGGACATCGGCCACGTCGGCACCGGGGAACTGGCCTCGAACGAACGCCTCGACGCTGCGGTAGTGAGCACGGAACAGCTCCTCGAATCGCGCCTCCCGGCGCGCGGGGTGACGCGCCACCGCCATCGATGACGATGCGTCGGCGGCCGGGGCGGAGCGATCGTCCCGCGGGACGTCACCCATGCGGCAACCCGCTCGGTCGATGGGAGTGGATCGGTGTCACAGCAGCACGA
>JBPEWX010000715.1:0-4450 GCA_052032235.1 Ilumatobacter sp.
CGCCTCGTGGCGTCGGCCGGTGAGTCGGCGATCGCGACGGTCGAGGTCGAGTTCGTCGCCGCTCCGAAGCGTCCGACACCGGGCCTGCCCGGATTCGGCATGGGGTAGGCGACCGCAGCGAGGTCGGTCAGGACGCGTCTGGGTTCGCGACCACGAGTTCGCCGCCGAGCAGGACGGCGACGTCGCAGCCCGTCCCCGACGGCTGTCCGACCACGGTGCACTCGACGGCCAGGACGATGTTGTCGGACGGCGCGAACGGGATCGGGCTGATGCGGGGCTGGAACTCGTTCGCCGAACTCATCGAGCCGAGATCGAACTGGTACAGGATCTCGCCGTTGCGAAGGAGCTGGGCGGTGCCGAGGTCGCCGTTCGGGTTCTGCAGCACGAGGTCGGTCATGCGGAACTCGCTGTCGGGCGGCACCGTCACCGATTCACTGCGCTCCTGGTTGACGCCCACGTCGACGGCGATCCGGTACGACACCGGTGTGCCGGACGGTTCGTCGACCGCCACCGTCGGTTCGTCGATCGGCAGCGTGGCCGACGGCTCGGGGGAGGTCGTGGGCGGTGCGACCGAGAGCTCGTCGAGCTGGTCGTCGACCGCGCGTTCGGCGGCGTCGCGGATCTCCGGCCGGACGACGGCGAACCAGGCGAGGACGATCGCGGCGAGCACGGCGGCGGTGGCCAGCGCACGCCCGATGACGCGGGCCGACAGCGTCGGCGGCTGGATGAGGGTGGCGAGCCCGGTCGCCGGGTCGTGATCGGGCTCGGTCGCCTCGATCTCGAAGTCGAGTTGGCGTTCGGCGCGGCGGAAGCGCCCGCCGCCGGCCTTGGCGTTGAGACGCACGAGGCTGGTCGACCCGGGGGCGACGCCGACGGCCGGTGGGTCGAACGTGCCGTCGAGGCGGTTCGTGCGGTCGACCAGGTGCAGCCGGCAGTTCGCGAGGTTGTTGCCGTGGTTCTCGACCATGAACTCGAAGGTCGCACGCCGCCGTGCACGACGAACCGGCTGCAAGGTGGTGATGCGACGGTCGTCGAACGATGCGACGTCGGCGATCGTCTCGGCGATCGTCTCGTCGTCGGGGTCGGTCTGGGAGACCACCCGGACGGCGACCGTGGTCGGGCCGGCCGTCGTGGTGTAGATCGCGGGCGGCCGGATGATGATCTCGATCACGTCCTGTGAGCCGCCGAACAGGGTGACGTTGGGACGAGTGATGGTGGTCCAGGGCGCCGTCAGCCCGGCGGGGATGACGGTGTAGCTCTCGGTCGTGTCGCCGACGTTCTCGACCGTCAGCAGGACCGACGTGGGCGCGCCGGGAACGACCGCCACCTCGTCGAGGGAGAACCAGGCCTGTGCCGACACGCCGCTGACGCTACAGGCCCGGCAGGCCCGGTCGGCGTACCTCCCCGGGTGGGGCTGTGTCCCTCCGCCACCGTGGACCTAACCTGCGTGACATGCCCGTCGATGCTGCGACCGCCGGATTTCCGTCTCATCGCCCGCGCCGTCTCCGCACGACGGCGGCGATGCGCGACCTGGTCGCCGAAACACGCGTCGACACCGCCGATCTGATCGCACCGCTGTTCGTGCGCGAGGCGATCGACGAGCCGATCGAGATCCGATCGCTGCCCGACGTCTACCAGGACACCCTCGACAGCCTTCGCCGCCGGGTCGCCGGACTGGCCGAACTCGGCGTGAAGTCGGTGATGCTGTTCGGGATCCCCGCCCAGAAGGACGACGTCGGCAGCGGCGCGTTCGACCCGGAGGGCATCGTGCAGGTCGCGCTGCGGCAGCTGCGCGCGGACCTCGGCGACGAGCTGGTGCTCATGGCCGACCTGTGCGTCGACGAGTACACCGACCACGGCCACTGCGGCATCGTGCGCGACGGCACGGTCGACAACGACGCGACGCTCGAGATCTACGCCAGAGCCGCCGTCGCCCAGGCCGACGCCGGTGCGCACGTGGTCGCCCCGAGCGGCATGATGGACGGCCAGGTCGCCGCGATCCGCGGCGCGCTCGACCAGCACGGGCACGCCGACGTGCCGATCCTCGCCTACTCGGCCAAGTACGCGAGCGGGCTGTACGGACCGTTTCGCGATGCGGTCGACGTCGAGATCGCCGGCGGCGGCGACCGCAAGGGATATCAGCAGGATCCGCGCAACGCTCGTGAGGCGCTCGTCGAAGTGCTCGCCGACCTCGAGCAGGGCGCCGACATGGTGATGGTCAAGCCGGCGCTGTCCTACCTCGACATCATCCACGAGGTCCGACGCCACGTCGACGTGCCCCTTGCTGCGTATCACGTCAGCGGCGAGTACTCGATGCTCAAGGCAGCGGCCGCCAACGGCTGGATCGATCACGACGTCGTCGCACTCGAACACCTGACCTCGATCAAGCGCGCCGGTGCCGACCTCATCCTCACCTATCTGACCGGGTGGTTCGCCGAGCGCGCCGCCGGAAAGGCGACATCATGACGATCGACGTGTGCGTGCCCGGGGCGTGCGAGGCGGCCGGCTGCGTCCCGACCGTGTGCACGGGCGCCGGCCTGCGCTCGAACGACGAGTTCTTCGAACGTTCCACGGCGGTGATCCCCGGCGGCGTCAACTCGTCGATCCGGGCGTTCAAGTCGGTCGGCGGCCGCCCGTACATCGTGGCTCGGGCCGACGGAGCCCGCGTCTACGACGTGGAGGGCAACGAGTACTTCGATCTGGTCCAGAGCTACGGCGCCGTCATCCTCGGTCACGCCCACCCGGCGATCACGGCCGCCGTGACCGCCGCCGTGGCCGACGGCACGTCGTACGGTGCGCCGACCCCACGCGAGATGAAGCTGGCCGAAGCGATCTCGAGCCGGGTGCCGTCGTGCGAGCAGGTCCGGTTCATGAACTCGGGCACCGAGGCGACCAGCACGGCCGTCCGACTCGCCCGCGGTTTCACGGGCCGCGACCGTGTCGTGATCTTCCACGGCAACTTCCACGGCGCCACCGACGCGCTGCTCGCGGCCGGCGGCAGCGGTGTCGCGACGCTCGGACTGCCGGGCACCGCCGGTGTTCCCGACGGTGCGGTCGCCGAGACGATGGTGGTGCCGTACAACCAGGTGCCGACGCTCGACGAGAGCGTGGCGTGCGTCATCGTCGAAGCCGTGGCGGCGAACATGGGCGTCGTCGCCCCCGACCCGGCGTTCCTGGCAGGGCTGCGGGCCGAGTGCGACCGTGTCGGCGCCGTGTTGGTCTTCGACGAGGTCATCACCGGGTTCCGGCTCGGTACCGACGGTGCGCAAGGCGCCTACGGCGTCACGCCCGACCTCACCACGTACGGCAAGGTGATCGGAGGCGGTCTGCCGGTCGGTGCCGTCGGCGGGCGGCGCGAGCTGATGGAGACGCTGTCGCCGCTCGGCCCGGTGTTCCACGCCGGCACCCTCTCCGGCAACCCGCTCGCCACCGCCGCCGGTCTGGCTGCGCTCGATCACCTCGACGACGGCACCTACGACGAGCTGCGTCGTCGGGCCCGCCGACTCGCCGACGGGCTCACCGCCGCCTGCGCCGCGGCGGGATTCGCAGCCCGGTTCCCGGTCGTCGGCACGCTCGTCGGCATGGTGTGCGGCGACGTCGCCACGCCGACCGACTTCGAGTCGGCGAAACGCACCGACGAAGCCGCCTACGGTCGCTTCTTCCACGCCATGCTCGATCATGGTGTCGCGATGGCGCCCGGCGCGTACGAGGCGATCTTCGTCGGCCTGGCCCACGACGATGCCGTGCTCGACGCAATCGTCGAGCGAGCCCACGCCGCAGCGCTCGTCGCAGCGGGCTGAACCACGCGCCGCCCGGCGGGCACGCGCCGTCGCTAACGTCGCTGCCGGATGCGTCAGATCTTCAGCATCAGGTTCTTCATGGCCGTCGGTGCCGTCGTGGGGTTGTTCTTCCTCCTCACGACGATCTTCGCCGCGCGCGAGGTGATCGAGGGCGGCGACGATCCGGACGACACCGTGGCCGAACCGCACCGGATCGACTTCGTCGATCGCGTGTTCGCGTCGCGCAACGCCGACTTCCGGTTCGACGAGGACGGCCTGGCCGCGAACGACACCGAACTGATCATCGACGGTGCACGCTCGTTGCGCGTCGTGGCGGGGACACCGGGCGAGAACCTGTGTCCCGAACTCGGCGAACTCGGGGTCTGTGCCGTGGTGGCCGACCTGCTCGGCGAGGCGGTCGTGTGGTTCGCGCTGGTGCCGATGGGGCCGGGTGACACCGTCGAGTTCCCGGCCATCGACGTGTTGGACGACGGTCGGGCCCGACTCGTCAACGGGTGGGAGCTGCCCTATGCGCCGGTGCTCGACCGGCGGTGCCGCGACGCCGACGGGGACGAGGTCGAGTTCGACTCGTACCGCGAGTTCCGGGAGGTGCTCGGCGACGATTTCACGAGCATCTACTCGATCACCAGCCGACGACTCGAGGCGGTCGT
>JBPEWX010000716.1:0-2592 GCA_052032235.1 Ilumatobacter sp.
CGGCGTGGTCGAGGTCGAACCGATCGAGGCGGGCGTCGAGGTCGGCCTCGTGGCGAAGGACTGGCGCGGCGACGACCTCCTCCGGCACGAGTTCGTCATCCGAACGGGTGATCCGCGACCCTGACACGCAGGGCCGACACGGCGACGACGCAGCGGCGCCGAGGCACGTCCGAACTCGCACGCTAGAACTGATGACAGCGGGCCGATCTGCGCAGCGGGCAGAAAGGCACACAGTGCGAACCCTCCATATCGTCCCGGCCGTCTTCGGCGCGGTTTTCCTGACCGTGATCGGTACCACCTCCGTCGTCGGTGGGGCCAGTTCACCCGACCTCGTCGCCTTCGCGCGCGCCGACGCCGACCGTGGTGGGTCGGTGCAGGTCGCAGCGACACCGCCGCCGCCGCCTCGACCCGCCGCCGACCCGGCGGTCGAGGTCGTGGAGCGCACCAACGCCGTGCGCGCCCAGCACGGTCTGGCACCGCTCACGATCCAGTCGCAACTCGTGCAGGCCGCACAGGCGCACTCGAACGATCAGGCGGCGCACCAGCGGATGTCGCACACCGGTTCGAACGGATCGACGATGGCCGACCGGGTCGACGCGACGGGCTACACGTGGAGTCGCATCGCCGAGAACGTCGCCGCCGGCCAGCGCAACGCCCAGACCGTCACCGAGGCCTGGCTCGGATCACCGGGGCATCGGGCCAACATGCTGAACGGATCGTTGGCGCACGTCGGCGTCGCCGTGGCGTACTCGTCGAACGGTACGCCGTACTGGACGATGGTGCTCGGCGCCCCGCGCTGACGGGTCAGCGGCGAGCGGCGAGTGACGCGAACACGGGCGCAACGACCGGTCCGGCCTCGACGACGGCCGTACAGGTCGCCGTCACCCACTCGCAGCCGGCTTCGGTCAGCGTGACGACGGACGCACGCCGGTCGTCGGCGATCGTGCCGTATCGACGCTCGATGTATCCGGCTCGTTCGAGGTCGTCGAGCACGTGCGCCATACCGCCGCTCGTGTAGCCGAGGCGCTCGGCCAGCTCGGACGGGCGCTCGATTTCACCGGTCGCGACGAGGATCAGGGTGAACGCCGCCCGTCGTGCCGGGCCGCCGCCCCCGACCTCGAAGGCTTCGGAGATCGCCACGCCGGCCCGGGCAACGGCCTCGGCTGCGTCGAGCGCGTCGGTCGTGTCCGGTAGGTCGTCGGTGGATGCCTCGCGCTCGAACGCCTCGGCGATCGACGCTGCCAGTTCGAGCGACTCGTCGAAGAACCCGGAGAGCGAGCGCCCGAACTTCGTGCGCTGGCGTCGACCGGACGCCGTCAGCCCCAACAGCAGGATCCGCCGATCGGCGTCGGATGGGACACGATCGATCAGACCGTGAGCGTCGAGCGTCTTCGCCAGCCGGTTCGTGTCGCGGCGGGACAGACCCGACCGTTCGGACAGTTCGTTGGAACTGATCGGCTCGTTGCGGAACAGCTCGACGAGACCGAGGATCTCGCGGTTGCCCGGATCGACGACGCCCGGCACCGTGCCCGCCGCCTCGGTCAGCGCGATCGAGTAGCGGTTGATCAGCGACAGCAAGCGTGTTGCTCCGGAGACCGAGGTGGCGACGGCATCGCCGACGGATGAACGGGTCATGGCGGACCCGAGTATCGCGGTTGCGGCCGGAATCGACCAACACCGGCGTCATCACGTACGTGATGGCGGGCGTTCGGGCACGTTCGCAGTTACTCGGGGCGCGCTACGTTGTCGCGAGCGACCATGTGGGAACCAGGACGGGCGTCGCCGCCCGACGTCGAACGATCAGGCGTCGGTGCGGCGGCGGAAGACCGGCTCGCTCGGGCTCGACAGCTCGGCGGCGTACCGGTAGCCGAGCTCGTCGAACTCGGTCAACGCCTTCGCGCTCTTCACCCGCTCGCGAACGATCCAGCCCGCCATCGCGCCGCGGGCACGCTTGGCGAAGAAGCTGACGACCTTGTGCTCACCGTCACCCTTCGCGTCCTCGAACCGGGGTGTGATCACCGTCGCGTCGAGCCGTTCGGGCTGCACGACCGAGAAGTACTCGTTCGACGCCAGGTTCACCAGGACCTTCGCGCCGGGTGACGCTGCGAGGTCGGCGTTGAGCCGATCGGTCACGTCGCCGCCCCAGAAGTCGTACAGGGTGCGACCGCGATCGGTGTCGACCTTCGACCCCATCTCGAGCCGGTACGGCTGGATGAGATCGAGCGGGCGCAGCACCCCGTGCAGACCGGACAGGATCCGGAGCACCTTCTGGGCGTGGGTGTAGTCGCGCTCGGAGAACGTGTTGCGAGCGTCGAGCCCGATGTAGGTGTCACCGTTGAAGGCGAGTACCGCCGGACGGGCGTTGTCGGGGGTGAACGGCGGCGACCAGTCCTGGAAGCGTTCGAAGTTCAGCTCGCCGAGTTGGGCCGAGATGCCCATCATCGACGACAGGTCGTCGGGGGACTTGCCGCGCATCACCGACACCAACTCCCGGGTCCGGTCGAGTTGCTCCGGTTCGGAGAACTTGCGGGTCGGCAGGGGCGACTCGAAATCGAGTGCCTTCGCGGGCGAGACGACGATCAGCACCCTTCC
>JBPEWX010000717.1:0-8234 GCA_052032235.1 Ilumatobacter sp.
TCGTTCGCCAGCGCCGAGATCGACGCCTGGTCGGGACCGGCCAACCGTTCGGCGATGCCGTACATGGAGTCGCCGGGCCGCACGGTGTACGACCCGACCGGCACAGCGGACTCGACCGGCACATCCGGAAGCGCATCCGATGTCGGCGCTGCCTCGACGTCGCCTCTCTCCGCCGGCGCAGCGGCGACGGTCGATGTCACAGCGTCGCCGATCCATGCGTTGTCGGGTCGCGCCTCGAGCGTGGCCGACGCCCGGTCGTCGGGCAACCGGAGTGGTGAGTCGTCGGCGATCGCAGTCGACGACGAGAACATGGGCACGACGACCAGCAGGCCGGCGGCGATGACCCGGGCCAGGTCCTGCGACGGGCCGAGTCCGCGGATTCGCGGCATGGCGATGCCGGCATGCCGCACCATGTGCACCAGTTCGGCGACGACGGTGACGAGCAGCACGATGACGGCGAGCCACACGACCGTCAGCGAGAGCCGGATCACGATGTCGGCGATCGTCGCCTCGGACAGGCGGTCGGTGAGTGCGTCGCCGATCGTCGAGGCGCTCCAGTCGCTGACCTGTGGCATGGCCGACCACGGCGCCGGCCCACCGAAACGCCGGTTTGCCGCCCACATCAGCAACCACGGCACTGCGACGGCAACGAACACGAGCAGGAGGAAGGCGCGGACGAACGATGTGAGCTTGGAGGTCGTCGAGTTCATCCCATGGCACCTCGCGAAGTCGGCCGTTCGCCCACAGGAAGGTGACGGGAACGGCGAAACGGAAAGGTCATTCTCCGACCTCGGCGTGAGCGACCCCGGTGACCGACAGCGACCCATCGGTGTTGTCGCCCGGGTCGGCGTTGAGCGCCAGCGTGACGGTCCACGTGTCGACGCGACCGTCGTCGTAGCCCTGCGCGATGATGCGGGCCTCGAGACCGTACTGCGATGCGAGCAGCTCGGCCGTCTCGCTCGCCGCTTCCCGCGCTGCGCCCTCGTCGATCACCACGCCCTCACCCCGGTCGCCACGGAGCCCACCGAGGTCGATCTGTTGTGCGCCCGAACGTGCGGCCTGGAAGGCGACCGATTGCAACGCCGACCGATCGGACACCCGCTGGTTGACGTCTCGGGCGAGCCAGATCGCCGCAGCGCCGGTGAAGGTGAACAGGACGACCAGCGCCACCACGAACGCCTGACCACGGTCGCCGCGAAGTCGGCGGGCATCAGACGTTGCGACGGCGGTCATCCGTCGGACCGGAATCGATCGACGCTGGCGTACGCCACCACTGGATCGGTGAACCCGGCGTCGTCACCGCTGCTGCTCGGACAGCCCACGGTGACGGTCACCACCCCACCCGACATGACACCGGGCTCGACCCGGGTGTCGCTCTCGGGCGTGTATGTCGTGTCGGTACGCGGCCGGTCGGGCTTGCAGATCGAGTCGTTGGCGAACATGTCGTCGACGAGTCGTTGCGCGGCCGACTTCGCCGACGAGACGTCACGCTCGAGCGCGGCGGCTTGGGCGGCGGCCTCCGCGGCGGTGCGGAGCTGAGCGTCGGTGTCGACGGATCGGCCGAGCGCGACGACGAGCAGGGCGAGACCGATCGACGCCGGCGCGATCAGGACGAGACCCAGGGCGTTGGCGACGCCGCTGTCACGCCGGTCGTTCACGGCCGGAAGCCCTCCACCGGTACGGCCTCGGTGACCTCGAACTTCGACCCCGTCCCGGTGATGATGCCGTGGGCAGTGGCGGCGATCGTCACGGTCACCGTGCCGGACGCCTCGACGATCGTCACCGTCTCCAGCTCCAACACCGACTTGTCGGAGAGCGATTGCTCGGTCGAAGCCTGGACGTCCTCGGGCTCTGCGCCGAAGCGACCGACCAGGACCGCTGCATCGCGCGCCGCGGCTCGTGCCTCGGTGCGGGCGTGGGTCCACATCGCCGCCTGGAACGCCATGAACGCGACCACCGTGAAGATGGGCGTGAGGAGCACCAACGTCAGCGAGGTCGAGCCGCGGTCGCGACCCGACGCTGACCGCGGAGGGGCGGTCAGGGGGCGGTCGGCTGGTCGATGTTGTCGGTCTCGTTGGCCGTGTCGATGATCTGCGTCCAGAGGATGGCCGCAACCACCGTGACGCTCACGCCGACGGCGACGAACCACAGCACCTGTTCGAGCGACACGGCGCCACGATCTCGCCGCGCCGGCGTCTCGTCGGCCGGGTCGGCGTCGTCGGGGGCGAGGCGCAAGAGGGTCGAGTAGAGCTGCTGGGTCGCAGCCTGCATCATCAGTCGCATGGTGGTGGCTCCTTGTGGTGGCTGAGGTCGGGACGTGGGGTCGGGTGCTCATCGATCAGGTGAGGCTGAGCGCCGGGTAGATGACGAGCGACATGAAGATCAGTGCCATCCCGACGATCGGCGTCGTGAGGCGGCTGGTTCGAAGACGGGCTTCGGACTCCTGCTCGGTCGCGAGGGCGGAGCGGAGGGTGGCGCACTTGGCGGCGAGCGTGCGGGCGACCGGCGCGCCTTCGGCGGCGCTGAGGGCGGCCGTGCTCGCGACCTGCTGGAGCTCGTCGAGTCCGAGCTCGTCGCCGGTGCGATGGAGTGCATCGGTGAGGCTGGCGCCGCGGGCACCGGACTCCCGCATCCGCCGCCGCAGTTCGACGAACAGGCGACCGTCGCCGGCGGCGGCCGCCTGCTCCAGCGCTCCTTCGTAACCGGTGTTGCCGGCGAGCAGCATCGTGACCACATCGAGATAGGCCGACACCTGATAGCGCATGTCGCTGCGGACCCGTTCCGCCTCCTCGACGGTCGCCGTGTGCACGACGAACGGTCCGAGCGCGGCACCGGCGAGTGACAGCAGCAGCGGCGCATACCAGCCGAGCCCGATCACGCCGGCCGACTGCAGGAGCCAGACGACGACTCCGGGCAGGACGAACCCCATGGCGGCCGCCGTGAGCAAGAGCACCGCATGGTGCTCGACCGGTCGACCGACGAGCGCGAGTTCGGCATCGCTCGGGAACAGGCGCGGGTGGCGGCGTGCGGCGTCGGACACGGGTCCGGTCCAGCGATCGCCGCGGCGGGTGTCGGTTCGGCCGGCGGGCGGGCGCTGCAGGTGGGCGACGACACGCTCGAGCGGCGGCGCCGGCTGCAGGTAGCCGCTCGCGGCGAGCAGAATCCCGCCGACGCCGACGAGCGTCACGACCACGATCACGCCGACGCCGCTCATCGCCCTCCTCCGGCTGGTCGGGTGGCGACACCGGTCAGGAAGCGGCCGGGCCGGGGGAACCGTGCCAGGTGCTGCACGCGGACGATGAGGCCCACGTAGCCGGCGAGGGCGAGCCCGAGGAAGATCTGGCCGCCGGTCGTGTCGTAGGCGGCGAGGTACTCGCTGCGACCGAAGACGAGCAGGAGCAGGACCAATGTCGCCATGATGGCGGTGAGCGCCTGGACCTCACGTCGGGTCGGGGCACGCTCGGCTTCGACGAGTCGGCGACGATCGACCTGCTCGCGTGTCTGCTCGGCGAGCGAGGTGAGGACCGGCACCGTTCGGGCGCCACGACGGATCGCGATCGCCAGCCCGGCCGCGACGAGGTCGGCGAGCGGATCGTCGAGGTCGTCGGCGAACCGCCGGAACGCGACCTCGGGATCCTGCTGACCGAGGCCGGCGGCGAGGCGGCGGACGTGCGGCCGGATGACCGGCGAACACGCGCCCACGGTCGACGTGATGGCTCCGATCGGTTGCTCACCGGCCATGAGGACGTCGCGGACGTTCTCGACCCAACTGGCGAGCGCGTCGAGGCGTTGGATCTCGGCGTCGCTCGAGCGCTGGCGTTGCTGCCAGCCGCCGATCGCCCACGCCGCCCCGACGCCGAGCACGGCGCCGGGCACGATCCAACCCGACACCAGCGCGACGGTCGTGCCGATCGCCAGCCCACCGAGCGCGCGAGTGGCGAGACGACGGGTCCGGAGCGGGTCGGACGGGGCCGACGGAGTATCGCTGGGCGGGATGACCGCGATCGCGACTCCGGCGACGAACACCACGGTGCTGAGCACGACGAGCGCGATCACGACGGTCCGCTCCCTGGGGCGAACGAGCGCGGGTCGTATCCCGCGAGCCGGAGTCGTTGGAGGTGGCGCGTGGAGAGCGGGGCGACCTGGGTGAGTCGACCGCTGTCGCCGATCGACCACACCTCGGTCGTGGCGAGGCCGCCCCGTTCACCGAGTCCACCGATCTCGATGATCGAGGTGACACGCCGCTGCGGCACAGCGGCGTCGTCGGCTTCGTTGCGGACGAGGTCGATGTGGACGATGAAGTCGACGGTCTGGGCGATCAGGCTCCACACGGCGAACTCGGGCAGGCTCGTGTTCGACTTCGACACGTAGTAGGCGAGCCGCTGCACCACCACGTCGGAGGTGTGGGCGTGGATGGTCGCGAGCGACCCGCGTTTGCACATCGACGCCACGTCGAGCATGTCGAGGGCTTCGTCTTCCACGAGCTCACCGACGACCACTCGGTCGGGGTTCAGGCGTCGGGTGAGTTCGACGAGCTGGCGGGTCGTGATCTCGCCCTCCCCCTCTGCGTTCGCGTGGCGGGTGTAGAGCGCCGGCGCGTCGGGGTGCCGGGGGTCGTCTTCGAGCTTGAGTTCGAGCAGGTTCTTCTCGACGGTGATGATGCGCTCACGTGGCGACACGGCGCCGAGCAGCTCGGTGAGCAACGTCGTCTTGCCCGCGCCGGGCGGCCCGCTGACGAGGATGGTGAATCCGCATCGGACCATCGCCTCGAGCCGGCTCACCATGCCGGCCGGGAACATGCCGCGACCGGCCAGCCCGTCGAGCCCCTCGCGCTGCAGGACGAAGCGTCGGATGGCGATCCGGGGGTGCGTCGACACGCCGTGCTCGCTGCGGCCACCGAGCACCATGACCACGCGAGAGCCGTCGTCGGCCTGGAACGTGAGCATCGGCGACTGGGTGTCGAGGCGACCCTCGCCCGTACCGGTCATCCTCCTCGCCAACCGCTTCTGATAGGCGGTGAGCGACGCGGACGAGTCCCAGAGCGCGCCGACGTCGACCTTGCGGCCGTCGGTGTAGGTGACCCAGGTCGACGTGTGCGAGTTGACGTCGATCTCCTCGACCGTCGGATCGGTCATGTACGGCTCGAGCGGGCCGGTACCCGTCAGTTCGGCGACGACCCGGGCCCGGATGTCGCGGTCGGCCATCTCCGACAGCGGCGAGGCTCCTCGACGGAGCCGATCTTGGTTGACTTGCGCGATCTCCTCGCTCAGCCACGAACCGACGAGCAACTGCTGGCGGCGGGTGTCGCCCGACAGCGCCGGCGTCGAGCCGTTGCGCTCTGCGTTGTCGTGCTCGTCCGCCTCGATCGCCTCGACCAATCGGCCGGCCACGCGGTCGGTGACGAACCGGACCAATGCCGAGCGGTCTTCGGCCGAGTCGATGGTGGTCATCGCGCCGTCTTCCAGAGCGGGTCGACGGTCGCCTGGAGCGACCGCTCGACGGTGACGGCGAGGTCGCGCGCTGCACGGATCAGTGGGAGCCGGGCGAGTCGCTTGGACGACACGCCGGTGCGACCGGCGAGCACCGCAGCCGCCAACTCGTCGACGGGGAGGCCGACGACAGGTGTCGCGCCGACACCGTCGGCGAGGAAGCGCTCGATCTCGGCGATCGAGAACGGCTCGGCACCGATCACGGCGACGACGACCGAGGACGTGGACCGCCCGGCACGGTCGACGTGCTCGATCAGGCGCTGCAGGCGGACGGCCGCCGCTCGCGCGGACTGGGTCGACTGCCGGTGGACGATCACCGTGGTGGCCGCTGCCCCGAGGAACGGGTTCGGGAGCGGGGCGTGACGGCCGACGTCGGCGATCGCGACCGGCGTACGCATGGCGGAAAGGACGGGCACGACGGTGCGGGCCGCCTCGTCGACCGCTTGCGTCGCCTCCGCGAGCGACGACGGTGCCGGCAGGACGCGCAGTCCGTTGTCGGCCAGGCGGGTCAGCCGCTCGATGTCGGGCCAGGCCCCGTCGAGCACCCGGGTCACGACGCTGGAGAGCGACGGTTCGACGGGCATGTCGAACCAGGCGGCGGCGTCGCCGCCGGAGGGGTCGGCCTCCACGAGGACGAGATCGTCGCCCGCTGGCCAGGACGCCGCCAACGCGACCGACGTCGTCGTCGACGCATCCCCGGTCACGGCGACGATCGACATCAGCTGCCGTTCGCCTCGGTTGCGGGATCGACCTGCGGGTCGAGGAGGGCGACGAGGAAGTCGTCACCGCCGGCGACGATCGCTGCGTCGGCCTCGGCGACCTCGACCGACAGCGAGTCCGCTCCTCCGGCGTCGTTGCGGGCGATCGAGACGACACGCCCCTCGACGCCGCCGCCGTCCGGCAGGACGAGCCGGACGCGGGACCGCTCGGTGATGCCGGTCGGGACGAGCCCGTCGGCGGGTGCCACCGCCACGACCGCTGTCCCGGCCGTCACGAGTGGATCCGATTGGACGACGTAGACGGATGCGAGCGAGCCGGACGGGATGAAGGTGCGCGCGTACTGGTTGACGATGCTGCCGAGCTGGTCGGCGGTGACGAGATCGGCGCCGGCGACGTCACCGTCGACCTCGACGAGTCGCACGTCGGCGCTGCCGATCCGCTCCCCGGCTCGCACGTTGTCGACGAACTGGACGACCTCGGTCGAGTCGCTGAGCGACGTGTAGATCAGGACGTTCGCCAGCACGGCCGCAGCGGCGATCGCCACGCCGGCTGCGATACGGGCACGCCGGCGCGAGCCGGGGCGGAAGCCGCGGGCCTCGCCGTCGGCGTTGGTGGTCTCGTTGGTCATGCGAGCGGGCTCCTGGTGACGACGGCCAGCACGAGGGTGACGCAGGTGCCGACGAAGAGCCAGGGGCCGAACGGCACCTGGCGGCTGCGGACGGCAAGGGCCCCGAGCACCGCACCGGCGCTGGCTGCCGTGAGGGCGGTCATGGCGAGGAAGACGCGGTCGCCGGCGTCGGTGCCGACGACGCCGAGCAACCCGCCGATCGCCGCGGCGTACTTCACGTCTCCGAACGCCATGGAGCACGGCGAGGCGAGGTGAAAGGCGAGCAGGGGAACGCCGACGGCGAGCGAGCCGATGAGCCACGCCGTGACACCGCCGACGCCGTCGACAACGTCGACCGCGACGGCGGCGATCACGCCGAGCAGCGCCGTCAGGCCGACGAGTCGGTCGGGCAGTCGACCGGACCGGAGGTCGTCGCCGGCGGCGGCTCCGGCAGTGACGAGCGGCGGTGCGAACCAGAGCGCCGTCGTGCCGCCGAGCACAGCAACGAGTCCGACGGCCACGAGCCCGGCGAACGCGCCGAGCATCGGGGCGCGCCGGATCGGCTTCCCGCCATCGTCGAACGAGTCGACGATCCGGACGTCATCGTGCGTGGTCGTGGTGGACATAGGACTCAACGTCGATCGGATCGGGGACATGGTAGACGGTCGGTGAGACGTCGGTCACAGGCCGTGAGGGACACCTCGTCGCCCACAGGAAGGTGATGGGATCGCACGAACGGAAAGGACGGTGCGAATTTCCCGATCATGACGCCAAGCTCGCGATGGCTGCTCCGTCCGCACGCTGCCGTCGGAGCGTGCGAAACAGTTCGCGAACTCGCCCGCTCGACGGTTTGGTGGGGCTTCGGATGCGGCATCCTGGGTGCATGGCTGATCGACCGGACGTTCCCACCACCGAGGAGCTGAAGCTCAAGCTGACGCCGATGCAGTTCCACGTCACGCAGGAAGCGGGCACCGAACGTGCCTTCACCGGCGAGTACTGGGACACGAAAGACCCGGGCACCTACGAGTGCATCGTGTGCGGCATCGACCTGTTCGACTCCGACACCAAGTACGACTCGCACTGCGGTTGGCCGAGCTTCTTCGACGCGCTCGACTCCGACAAGATCGAGTACATCGAAGACCGCAGCCACGGCATGGTGCGCACCGAGGTCCGCTGCAAGAACTGTGGCGCCCACCTCGGCCACATCTTCCCCGACGGCCCCGAGCCGACCGGCCAGCGCTACTGCATCAACTCGGCGAGCATCAACCTCCAGCGCCGCGACGCCTGACGCCGTCACGACGCTGACGCGAACCGGGAATCTTCCCGATGTCCCGGGATCCGGGTGTCGGGTTCGATCTGGGTATGCGTACGAGCGGCGGTTCCCGATCATCCATCCTGACCACCCGGCTGTCGGCCGG
>JBPEWX010000718.1:0-1758 GCA_052032235.1 Ilumatobacter sp.
CCCGGACGATGCTCGACCGGACCGTCGGTTCGACAAGCCACTCGACGTCCGCGCCGTGCTAGGCGCGATCGACGCCGCCCGAGCCGGCACGCTCGGCGACGACCTCACCGAGCCGGTGCACGCGCTCGATCAGTGATGCGATGTCGACGGGTTTGGCGACGAACCCGTCGAAGCCCCGCTCCTCGGTGGCGCGGAGCACCTCCGGGTGATCGGCACCGCTGACCGCCAACACGCCGACGTGCTCGGTCGCCGCGTCGGAGCGGAGTGCCCGGAGCAAGGCGAACCCGTCCGCACCGTCGGGTACCGATCGCGCGAGCGTCAGGTCGGAGAGCACCACGTCGGGCAGCATCGTCGCCGCTTCTCGGAGTGCTTCGTCGACGGTCGTCGCGGTGCGAACCTCGTCACCGGCCGCCTCGAACGCCAGCCGCATGAACGACACCGTGGCCGTGTCGTCGTCGACGATCAGCACTCGCATCGGGAACGCACGTGTCGGATCGGGATCAGCACCGCTTCCAACGTACCCACCGACCGACATGGGCGAACTGACGCGAATGCACCGTCAGGATGACGCAAGCGGCACTGCCGTCGACCGACCGTGCGTCATACGTTCTGCGCCGTCACCGATGACTGAACACGAAGGGGAACATCATGGGACGAGTAGACGGCAAGATCGCACTGATCACCGGAGGCGCACGCGGCCTCGGTGAGGCAACCGGCCGGCTGATGGCCAAGGAAGGCGCCACGGTCATCCTGACCGACATCCTCGACGACGACGGCAAGGCGCTCGCTGCGTCGATCGAAGAGGACGGCGGCAAGGCCGAGTACATCCACCAGGACGTCACCGACGAGCAGCAATGGGACACCCTGATCGACGACATCGTCGCCCGCCACGGCCGCCTCGACATCGTCGTGAACAACGCCGGCATCGTGCTCGACGCGAACGTCGAGGACACGACGCTCGACGGCTGGCGGCACGTGAACGCGATCAACAGCGAAGCCGTCTTCCTCGGCACCCGTGCCGCGATCAAGGCGATGAAGCAGAACGACGATCCGAAGGGTGGGTCGATCGTGAACATCTCGTCGGTCGCCGGCCTCGTCGGCATCGACAATCTCGCCGCCTACAACGCCTCGAAGGGCGCGGTCCGCTTGTTCAGCAAGTCGGCGGCGCTGCACGTCGCCCAGGCCGGCTACAACATCCGGGTCAACTCGGTGCACCCGAGCTACACGTGGACGCCAATGGTGCAGCACCTCGGCGACAACACCGGCGACCGCGACGCGTTCTACGACGCGCTCGGCGAGGCCCACCCGATCGGCCGACCGGGCGTGCCGATGGACATCGCGTACGGCGTGCTGTACCTGGCGTCGGACGAATCGACCTGGGTGACCGGTTCGGAACTCGTGATCGACGGCGGTTTCACGGCCCGATGAGTCGGCAGTGGGGTCCTGACGAGCCATCGGGGCCCCACCGTCGCGTGCGAGGAGAGAACGATGAACCTGGCGGCGTGGATCGAACGGAACGGCCTGAAGATGCCGGACGCCCCGGCGTTGGCGGCGGGCGAGCAGGTCCACGCGACGTGGGCGCAGTTCGCCGATCGCGTCGCTCGGGCGGCCGGCGGTCTGACTGACCGGTTCGGTCTCGCGGCCGGCGACCGCGTCGCCGTCCTCATGACGAACCGGCCCGAGTACCTCGAGGCCCTGTTCGCCATCTGGCACGCCGGCCTCGTCGCCGTGCCGATCAACGCGCGCCTTCACCGCGAC
>JBPEWX010000719.1:0-1883 GCA_052032235.1 Ilumatobacter sp.
GCTCCCACTGGTACCAGCCCGGGATCGGGCCGGCGCCGACGCTCGTCACCGCGATCACGATGATGAACACCAGCAGGACGAGGGAGATCATGGCACCCTTGTGCCGGAAGAACCGCTTGCGGACGATCTGGCCCTGGCTGAGGCCGGCGACCTCGCGCTGCTCGTGGGTGAGTTCGTCGGGGAACTTCTCGAAGTCGGACTCGCGATGCGGATCGACGCGGAGGTCGTCCATCTCGCCGACTTCGTCGGGATCGGGCGGGAGAAGATGGTCGTCGCTCATTTGTCGTGGATCCGGATTCGTGGGTCGAGCACCGAGTACATGATGTCGGCGAGGATGTTGGCGACGACGGCGGTCGCGCCGACCACCATCGTGGCGGCCATCACCGGGTTCGGGTCGAGCGCCTGGAGGCCCTCGATGAAGAGCCGTCCCATCCCGTTCCATTCGAACACCGTCTCGGTGATGACGGCGCCACCGAGCAGGCCGCCGATGTCGAACGCGATCACGGTGGCGAGCGGGATGAGGGCGTTGCGCAGGCCGTGGCGGACCACCACGGTGCGCTCGGTCAGGCCCTTGGCACGGGCGGTGCGGATGTAGTCCTGGTTGAGGACCTCGAGCATGCTGGCTCGCGAGTATCGGGTGTACGCGGCGAGCGAGATCAGCATCAGCGCCATCGTCGGCAGGATCAGGTGGCTGAACACGTCGTTGTTCAGCACCCAGAACGATCCCTCCAGCCGCGGCTCCTTGTCACCGATCGTCTTGATCGGTCGGTTGCGGATGACCGAGTCGCTCGAGTACTCCTGCCACGACTGGAGGTGGCGGTCGATGAAGATGACGAGCGCCACCAGGAAGCCGACGAGCATCGACACCCGCGCCGAGAGGCCCTTGTCGTAGCCACCCCAGGCGATGCCGATCAGGTAGCCCGACACGAGGGTGACGATCAGCAGCAGGAACGTCCACCACCAGCCCATGCCTTCCTTGTCGAACAAGGTCTGCAGCGGGGTGTAGAGAACACAACCCAGTGCGGCGGTGGTGAGGGCCGAGAAGAGCGCCTTGCGGTTGGCGATCCCGGCGAAGATCGCCGTGACGCCCACGGCGATGCCGATCGACATCGGGATCAGCACCGGCAGACCGATACCCGGCTTGAGGAACCACTCCGACACCGAGAGATAGATCAGCAGACCGGCCCCGACCGCTGCCGAGATGGCGGCGATCACGAGGCGGCGCGGTGCTCGGCCACCGGCGATCGAGTAGCCGACGATGCCGGCGAAGATCGCGAGCACCGTGATCACCGGGACGGAGATGTTCGCGCCGTCGCGCAGCCAGTCGTTGAATCGGATGCCGCCGTACTCCTTGAGGATGACGGCGACCCAGAAGACGGGCAGCGAGAAGAACACGAACGTGAAGAACGTGACGATGTAGTCGAAGCCCGTGTACTGACGCAGCGCCGTGACGATGCCGACGGTGACGCCGATGACGATCGAGAGGATCGACGAGGCGGCGACGAGCTTGAGGGTGACCGGGATGCGCGTCGCGAGTTCGTCGTTGACGGACTGGCGCGTCTGGGCGGAGATGCCGAAATCCCCGGTCAGGGCGTCACCGAGCCACTGGAAGTAGCGCAGGACGGGCGGGGTGTCGAGGTTGAGCGCATTGGTGACGTCGCGTTCGATCGCCGCGCGCTGGGTCGGGTTCGTGATCTCGTTGAGGAAGCCCAACGGGTCACCGGCGTAGGCCATCATGATGTAGACGGCGAACGACGCGACGAGCAGCAGCAGGACCGACGCGATGAGTCGGCGCACGATGAAGAGGAGCATGGCAGGTGGTGCGGCCGCGCCGAGGGGGGGGGGGGGGGGGGGAGGGGGGGGGGGAGGGGGGGGGGGGGGGG
>JBPEWX010000072.1:0-6981 GCA_052032235.1 Ilumatobacter sp.
CCGACGGCGTCGACGATCTCACCCTCGATCTCGCGCAGGATCAACGCCGTCCGCCAGCGAACCAGCGTCTTGGTCACGTGGACGTCGCCGAACAGGTGGTCACCGACGTACAGGATCTGATCGCCGGCCAGGTCGAGGCTCTGCTCGACCACCGACGCGCAGCCACCGTGGTACACCTCGCCCTCGGCGTAGCGCCCGTGGTGCGGGATGAACAGGCCGCGGTCGGGATCGACCATCCGGAACGACGACACGTTCGCCTCGAAGAACAACGGCTTTGCCGCCGCGACCACGACGATGTCGAACAGGTCGCGCCAGGTGCCACCGGCGATCTCGTCGGCGACGGCACGATCGAACGCGTACCGCATCATGGGCTGGGTGTAGGTCCACTCGCTGTTCGTGATGAGCAGGAGCCGCTTGCCGGCGAGGCGCTGGTCGAGCAGGGTGCGGGCCGTCTCGTCGTCGAGCGAGCAGAACCGGTCGGGGTTGCTGATGATCTCCGACTTCAGTGCGCCGGTCTGGTGCACCTTGTCGATCGACCCCGACACGAGCCGATACAGCTCGTCGTACCCCATCGGCGCCGCCCGCTCGCTCGTCATCAGCTCCCCGGCGTCGAGACGGTCGACGAGCTGGGCGTAGAGCGACGCCTCCGAGATGGAGAACAGGGTGTTGAGGAACCGGAACCGCGGCTCGGCCAAGTCGACCACGACGTCGGAGTAGGCGCGCCGCAGCTCGTCGAACGACAGCCGTGTCGTGCCGTGGGTGCCCTGGATGACGTAGCCGAATCGGGTGGCCTTCAGCAGGTTGCCGAGGTCGAGGTCGATCACGAGCCCCTGGATGTAGGCGTCGGGCTCGAAGTGCAGCCCTTCGACGTTCACGCCGTGCCGTCCGAGCTCGATGCCGGCGTGGGCGAACGCCGCCGCCTCCCACTCGTCGGTGCGATACGGGATCAGCGTGTAGTCCATGTCGTACCCGATCGCCTCGACCGAACGCAGATTGAGCGTGCGGTTGGCGAACATGCCCCGTTCGGGCGGCAGTGCGGGCAGATCGTGGGTCACGACGTCGAGTGTGCCACGCGCACCACCCGCTCCCCCACCGGCCCCGTTCACGACCGGTTCACGGCCACGTGATTCGTTCTCGGCATGGCGAACAGCGGGACGACCAGGCGAGGCCGGTTCACGGCGATCATGATGGTGGTGAGCACCGTCGCGACGACCGTGGCGGTGCAGTTCGGCGGGGACGGCTCGGTGGTCCGGGCCGAGTCCGCCGTGGCGATCAGTGCAGGCGCCGATCACACCTGCGCCGTTCTGAACGACGCAACCATCGAGTGCTGGGGCGACAACGACCGGGGTGCGCTCGGAGATCCGGCCGCTCCGGGTGGCGCCACACCCGTTGCCGTTCCTGGCCTCACCGACATCGTCGAGGTATCCGCCGGCTTCGGCGTCACCTGTGCGCGCGACGACACCGGTGACATCTGGTGCTGGGGCGCCAACAACCAGGGTGCCGCCACCGGTACCCCGGGGAGTGACGCCACATCACCCACCCAGGTCCCGTTGTCGGACGTGATCGACGTGTCGGCCGGCTACACCCACAGTTGTGCGGTCGTCGCGACCGGCGAGGCCTACTGCTGGGGGAACGACAGCAGCGGTCAGCTCGGCGACGGTCCGGGCGGCGGATCGGGCATCGTTCAGGTCTCGGGCGTGACTGACGCGGTCGAGATCTCGGCCGCCCAGTTCTTCACCTGTCTGCGACACGTCGGCGGCACGGTGTCGTGCTGGGGCAACAATTCGTTCGGCAAGGCCGGCATCGATCCGGCCGGTGGCTTCGTACACGCCCCGAACCCGATCGCCGGCCTCACCGACGTGGTCCAGGTCGCGACCGAGGAGAGCCACGTCTGTGCACTGACCGGGTCGGGGGCGGTGTGGTGCTGGGGCGCCGGCGACTTCGGGCAGCTCGGCACCGGCGTTAGCGGCGGCGGTTCTGCCAGTTCGGCCCCGCTCGAGGTGCCGGGCCTGCCGGAGATCGTCAAGATCGAAGTCATGTCCGTCTCCACGTGCGCGCTCGACGTCGACGGCGATCTGTGGTGCTGGGGATCGAACTATCGAGGGGCCATCATGCAGAGCGCCGGTGTGGCGTACCTGGTCTCCCCCGTCGAGATCGAGCCGCCGTTCGACGTCGTCGACATCAGCAGTGGGACCGGCCATTCGTGCGTCGCCTCGGGCACTGGTGCGGCGTGGTGCTGGGGATCGAACACCGGCGGCCAGCTCGGCGATCCGACACTGGCCACCGATACCGCAGCGACACCGGTCGAAGTCCCCGGCGTTTCGGCCGACAGCGTCGCCGTCGGGCAGGGCTTTGCGTGTTCGGTCGACGACGGCGATGTCACCTGCTGGGGCCAGCTGTACAGCACCCAGACCGGCCCGACGACGGTGGCCGGTCTGTCGGGGATCGAGGTTCTCGACGGCGGCGGCGGCGGCCAGCAGGTCGACCCGGCCTGCGCGATCGACGTCGACGGCACGTTCTCGTGCCTCCCGCCGGTCGCCACCGTCGACCTGTCGACGAAGGCTGTCGATGTCAGCATCGGCAACGACTTCTACTGCGCCGTGCTGTTCGATGGCACCGTCGAGTGCGCCGGCCGCAACGACTACGGCCAGCTCGGGCGTGGAACGACGAGCTTCACCGAGACGACGCCGGCAGCGATGACCGGGATCAGCACCGCGACCAACGTCACCGCCGGCCAGAACCACACCTGCGTGCTGCTCGCCGACGACACGGTCCGCTGCGTCGGACGCAACTGGAACGGCAAGCTCGGTAACGGTGACGACACCGATTCCCCGACCAGTGTCGCCGTCACCGGCTTGACCGGCGTCGAGACGATCGCCGCCGGGAGCAACCACAACTGTGCCCAGAAGAGCGACGGCACCGTGTGGTGCTGGGGCTACAACTACGCCGGCGCGGTCGGCGGATCGAGTTCGGATGTCCCCGTCCAGATCACGGGCATCAGCGATGCCACCGAAGTGGCGTCCGGGGTCGACTTCTCGTGCGCACTCCGGTCGACCGGAGCGGTGGTGTGTTGGGGTCTCGGCGCCGACGGCCGACTGGGCGACGGGACTGGCCAGTCGACGTCGACCCCGGTCGCCGTGTCGGGCATCTCGACGGCGACCGACATCGACGCCCACGCGGGCACGGTGTGTGTCCGCCTCGCCGACAGCTCCGTCGAGTGCTGGGGCGCGAACGGGCTCGGCAACCTCGGGCGGATTCCCGCGGCATCGACGCCGGTCGAGGTCGCTACCGCCGCCCCGCTGGCGACGACCACCACGAGCTCGTCCAGCTCCAGCAGCTCCTCGTCCAGCTCCAGCAGCTCCTCGTCCAGCTCCAGCTCGTCCAGTTCCAGCTCCTCGTCCAGCTCCAGCTCCTCGTCCAGCTCCAGCTCCTCCAGCTCCAGCTCGTCCAGCTCATCCAGCTCCAGCTCGTCCAGCTCATCCAGTTCCAGCTCGTCCAGCTCGTCGTCCAGTTCCAGCAGCTCCACGTCCACCACCTCCACGCTGCCCGTCCAACCCAGCGCCTTCGCGACGCTGGAACCGGGCCGCTTCGCCGACACCAGGGCGACCGGCGAGACCACGGATGGTCGCTTCCAGCGGGACGGTCGAATCGGCGCCGGGTCCACCTACGAAGTCGACATCGCGGGACGTGGACAAGTTCCGCAGGACGCAGCAGCCGTCGTGGTGAACGTCACGACGGTTCGTGCGTCGAGACGAGGGCACATCACCGTCTACCCGTGCTCTGCCACCGTGCCGAGCGCCTCGTCGGTCAACTACTCGGCCGGGACGGTCGACCCGAACGAGGTCATCGCCAAGCTTTCTCCGACCGGGACGCTCTGCTTCTACTCGTTCGCCGACACCGACCTGATCGTCGACGTCGTCGGCTTCGTGCCCGGCGACTCGGCATTCGTCCCGCTCGAGCCGGCCCGGTTCGCCGACTCCCGCGCGCAGGACACCATCGACGGTACGTTCCGTGACACCGGCCCGGTCGCCGCCGGCAGCTCATGGAAGATCGACATCGCGGGACGCGGTGAGGTGCCCGACGGCGCCGTGACCGCAGTGCTCAACGTGACCGTCGCCGGAGCGACCGCGCCAGGCCACATCACCGCATACCCGTGCACCGGCACACCGCCGACCGCCAGCCATCTCAACTACTTCCCCGGCACCACTCGCCCGAACGAGCTCGTCGTGCGGTTGTCGGACGCCGGCGAGATCTGCCTGTACTCACATGCGCGGACGGATCTGATCGTCGATGTCGTGGGGTACCTCGAGCAGACGCCCGGGTTCACGTCGATCGCCCCGGTCCGGTACGGCGACACCCGCGACGAGGACACCTTCGACGGCCGGTTCCGCAACACCGGCCCGATCCCGGGCGGCACCTCGTGGAAGGTCCCGATCGCCGGACGAGGCGACGTGCCAGCCGACGCGACGCTCGCCGTCCTGAACGTGACGGCAGTTCGTCCCGACGGAGCCGGGCACCTGACGGTGTATCCGTGTACCGCCGAGGTTCCCAACGCCAGCCATGTCAACTACGTGCCCGGCGGGGTTCGCCCGAACGAGGTCATCGCCAAGCTCGACGACGACGGCAACGTCTGCGTGTACACCCACGCCACGACTCATCTCCTGATCGACGTCACCGGTCACGACGGCTGAGTGCCGGCACCGCCCGTGACGTCGACGGCCCGTCAGGGGCCCAGCTCGGCGATGACGTGGCCGTCCTGGAGTTCGATGCGGTGATCGGCGTCGTCGATGATGGACAGGTCGTGGGTGGCCACGACCACGGCGACGTCGCGCTCGGCCGCCACGGCGACGATCAGCTTCATGATCTCGGCGCCGGTCCGCGAGTCGAGCTGACCGGTCGGCTCGTCGGCGACGAGGAGCCGCGGATCGGCAGCGAGGGCTCGCGCGATCGCGACGCGCTGCTGCTCGCCACCCGACAACTCGTTCGGACGGTGATCGGCCCGACCGCCGAGACCGACGACGTCGAGCAGCTCCTCGACACGGTCTCGGCGCTCGGCGACACCCTGGAGTCGGAGCGGCACCTCGACGTTCTCGGCGGCGCTGAGCATGGGCAGCAGCCCGAACCCCTGGAACACGAACGCGACACTGCGGCGTCGCAACTCCGTCAGATCGGCGTCGGACGCCGACACGAGATCGAGGCCGCACACGTCGACCCGCCCGGCGTCCGGCCGGTCGAGTCCGCCGATCACGTTCAACAACGTCGTCTTGCCCGAACCGGACCGTCCGTGCACCGCGAGCAGCGTGCCGGCACGAACCGACAGGTCGACCGACTGCAGTGCGTGGACGACCGAGCGCCCGCCCGTGTATGTCTTGTCGACCCCGTCGAGCACGACGATGTCGGCGGGTTCCTCCGGTTCCGACACGACCGATTCGAACATGCTCACGTCAGACCGCCTTGGTCGTGCTCTTCCGGTTTCGCCCATGCCGCTTCGTCGGTCTCGACGTCTCGCCACACGCCGACGTGATCGGGCTCGAGCTCGAGCCGCACGCGTCGCTGCAGATCGAGGGCTGTCAGGTAATGCTCGGGCAGTTGGAGACGACCGGCCGAATCGAGCACCGAGAACTCGCGAGCGATCACGCGAGATGCGTCGAGTCCGGCTCCTTCGCGGACGATCTCGGAGCTGATGCGACCGTCTCTGATCGACACCGTCCGATCGACCTGCTGGGACACCAGCGGATCGTGGGTGACGATCACCGCCGTCACCCCGAGTTCCTCGTTGACGCGCCGGAGCACCCCGAAGACCTCGATCGCCGTGGCGACGTCGAGCTCGCCGGTCGGCTCGTCGGCGAGGAGGAGTTGGGGGTCGTTCGCCAGCGCGACGGCGATCGCCACGCGCTGCTGCTCGCCACCCGACAGCTCACTCGGTCGATGGTCGGCCCGGTCGATCAGACCCACGAGCTCGAGCAGCTGCTCGGCCCTGATCCGCCGCGTCCGCCGCGACACGCCGGCGATGGCGAGGGGGAACTCGACGTTGCGTCGGGCGTCGAGGTACGGCTGGAGGTTGCGCGACGTCTGCTGCCACACGAAACCGACGACGTCGCGACGGAACTCGTTGCGTTCCGCGCCCGACATCCGCATCAGGTCGTGCGAGCCGACGACGGCGGTTCCGGCGGTCGGCTCGTCGAGCCCACCGAGCACGTTGAGCAGTGTCGACTTGCCCGAACCGGACGCACCGACGACGGTGATGATCTCGCCGGGTTCGACGTGCAGGTCGAGCCCCTGGAGCGCGACGACTTCGATCTCGGCCGTCTTGAAGATGCGCACCAGCCCCTCGCAGCGAACGCCGCTCCGGGTGCGGGTGGGTTCGTGCGTCACGAACTGGACCATGGGAACCTCCCCTTCGGAGTGTTGCACCGGATCGACGGCGCGTTCATGCTGCACCGTCGATCCGGAGGATGTCGGCCGCATTCGCCACGACGATGCGACGGGCGAGCACCGTCGCCACGACCACCGACGCCAGTGCGACGGCCGCACCGGCGAGCACGAGGGCGATCGGGACGGCCTCGATCGACACCGGCGTGCCACCGGCGAACGCGGACAGGTCGTAGCGGCCCGAGTACGACCGGGCCACGAGCCAGCCGACGAACGTGCCGACGATCGACCCGATGACGGCAGCGGGCACCAGTTCGGCGACGACCGCCGCGACCGTTTCCCGACGTCCGGCACCGAGCACACCGAGGATCGCGACCTCGCGCTGTCGTCGGCGGGCGGTGGCGACGGCCACCGCGGCGAGCGCGACGAGTGACAGCAGCAGCGCGAACGCAGCCGCGACGGCGTAGCCGCGACGAACCATCCGACTCAGCGGGTCGTCGAGCTGCTGCTGCAGGACGTCGGCCCGGACCCGTAGCCGCTCGTCGGCCGCACTCGCAATGGCGTCGATCTCGCCTCGTGCCGCCTCGGGGCCACCCACCAGCACCGTGT
>JBPEWX010000720.1:0-2123 GCA_052032235.1 Ilumatobacter sp.
TCGCGGAACGTGACGACGTACGACAACTCGCCGACGTGCCGCACGGCGTAGATCCGCTCACCCGGCCCGAGCTCGCCGACGGCGGAGATCCGTTCGAACGAGTCGCCGGAGCGTCGGAGCGCGAACACGGCCGACGAGCTCTCGTCCCACCACCCGGACGTCACCGCGACGCGGAGGATCCCGTCGTACTCGCTCATCGAGAACTGGTTCAGCACCCGACCCGGCACGTCGGTGGACGCCTCGTACGTGGCCGAGGCGCCGTCGAGGTCGAAGAGGTGGATGCCGGTCACGAAGGAACCAGTCCCCCACCAGTCCCACCACTCGAAATTCTGCGTGGACACGTACAGCCGATCGGCCGTCGCCATCACCGAAGTGGTGCCGGTCTTCGTCATCACGGCGGTACCCGTCTGGCCCGCGGACGGCCGTGCCAGATCGATGCTCGACACCCAC
Organism: Ilumatobacter sp.; assembly: GCA_052032235.1. Lineage (GTDB taxonomy): Bacteria > Actinomycetota > Acidimicrobiia > Acidimicrobiales > Ilumatobacteraceae > Ilumatobacter. The sequence goes on from JBPEWX010000720.1 coordinate 451, forward strand.
AGCAACTCCCCGCCCGCGGACGCGGCGGGGAGGCCGACCCGCTCGCACGGGAGCGCCAGCTGCTTGCCCGTGTAGGCCCCGTCGAGGATGTCGTACTGCAGCGGCAGCCAGTCGTCGATCGTGGACGCGGCGATCTGCGCCTGCTGTGCCTCGACCGAGGTCCCGTACGGCATGTAGGGCCGCCGGTACGACTTGAGGACGAGATGGACCCGCCCGTCGATCCCGCGCATCGCCTCACGAACGCCGGTGACGCCATAGCGCTCGAGCACGGTCGGGTTCGACGGATCAGTGACGTCTGCGACCAGCACGTTCGTGGTCGACGTGTCGGCCGAGTAGCCCGTCGTCGTGACCATCAGCCGATCTCCGTACAGGATCATCTCGGCGTGGTCGCCGTCGAGCGCGATCGTCGATGCCACCCTGTTGCGTTCGAGGTCGATGATCTCGAGGGTCCCCGGCGCCGACTCGCGGTAGAGGTATCGCCCGTCGGTCTCGACGAAGTCCCCCTCGTCGACCCCGTCGACCTGGGTGTTCGTCTCGGAGTGGTCGGGCACCGTCGTCGCCCCGTTGCCGTTCGTTGCGGGCAAGGTCGGGTAGAGGTACGCCGCCAGATCGTCCAGGTGGGCGTCGACGAATGCGTCGTAGATCGCATCGCACGACGAACCGAACGACAGGTCGGAGGCCGCCAACCGGCCCGGGATCCGATCGAGCCGACGAGTGTCGATGAGACGATCCCCGACCGGCTCGATGGTGTCCGCGTGATCGGGAGCGATCACGGCGACCAGGTCGATGACGACGTGGGAGGGGTTGACGAATGCCGACACGCAGAGACGCCCGGAGTCGCCGAGTCGGGTCACGGTGAGGTTCGCCCAACTGGTCGAGGCACGGTAGTTGTGCGTCGAGGACGCGTCACCGGCCTGCTCGAAGGCGTGCGTGTTCAGGTGCCCCGGGCCGACTGCGGCGGCAGCGGTCACGTTCGCGACGACTGCGGCGCCGGGCGACCCGATCGGATCGTCGGTGCAGACGGTGCTGCCGGCGGCGACCCGTTCGCCCGACGTCGTCGAGTCTTCGACGCGCGTGTCGAGCAATCGCTCACCCGGGCCGATCCGCTCGAACAGGTCCGCTTCGAGCACGGCGACCGCGTCGATGATCACATGGGCCGAGGCATGGGTCGACAAGGTCGCGCAGATCGTGGCATCGTCATCGAGTTCGACGAGTGTCAGGTTCGCCCGTGTCGTCCCGGCTCGATAGTTCAGCGTCGAGGTGGACGTCGCATCGCCGGCCCCCTCGGAGTGCGCGACCAGGTGGCCGGCAGCCGACGGGTTGGCGGCGGTGATGTTGGCCACGACGACGGCCCCGGGATCCGCCGCAACGGGTGCGCTGCACACCGTCGTGCCCGGGGCGACGGGCACATCACGGTCGCTCCGGGAATCGAAGACCCGTTCCGCCGGGCCGAATGCCGGGTCGACCAGGTCCGACGGGACGACCCCGGCGAGATCGACCACGACGTGAACCGCCGTGTGGATCGAATTCGTCAGACACGCGACGCCCTGATCGCCGATCTCGACGGCGGCCATGGCCGGCACGGTCGATCCAGCGGCGTAGTTGACGGTCGAGGTGGCGCTCGGGTCGCCGAGCTCGTGGTGTGCCGTGAGATGGCCACGCGCCCACGGCGC
>JBPEWX010000721.1:0-2517 GCA_052032235.1 Ilumatobacter sp.
GGCGAGTGCGGCCGCGGCCAACACGAACTCAACATCCGGTTCGCCGACGCGCTCACGATGGCCGACCGCCACACCGTGATGAAGCACGGCATGAAGGAACTCGCCGACGCCATGGGGTCGAGCGTGTCGTTCATGGCGAAGCCGACCACCGACGACACCGGCAGCAGCAGCCACATCCATCTGTCGCTGTGGGCGGACGATGTCAACGTGTGCGGCGCCGGGGACGAACGGTCCGCCGTGTTCGAGCACTTCCTCGCCGGCTGGATGGCCTACGTCGACGACGTGATGGTCTGCTACGCCCCGACGGTCAACTCGTACAAGCGCTACGTCGACGGGTCGTGGGCGCCGACACGGGTCGCCTGGTCGTCCGACAACCGCACCGCCAGCTTCCGGGTCGTCGGTTCCGGCCAGTCACGGCGCGTCGAGTGCCGGCTCCCCGGTGCCGACTGCAACCCCTACCTCGCCTACGCCGGGGCGCTCGCCGCCGGCATCGCCGGCATCGAACAGCGGCGGTCGCTCCCCGACGAGTTCCGCGGCGACGTGTACGCGGCCGCCGAGCTGCCCCGCGTGCCGCGCACGCTCGAGCACGCGACCGACTCGTTCGACAGCAGCGCGATGGCGCGTGCGGCGTTCGGCGACGACGTCGTCGACCACTACGCCCACTTCTTCCGATCCGAGGTCGACGCGTACCACGCCGCCGTCAGCGACTGGGAACGCCGCCGCTACTTCGAGCGCATCTGAGGGCGCGGTCAGCCGTTCCCGCCGGCGAGGCGCAGCGCGCCCGGGACGAGTTCGAGCCGGACCGGGAGCGGCCCGAGACGCTCCCCGTCCGCCCACAGGTCCATCTCGGCGCCCTCGACCTCTGCCACGACGCCGCTGCCGGCGTGCACCTCGGGACGGTCGCCGTGGCGGCCGGAGAACACCGTGGGGAACACGCGGAGGAACCGGAGACGGGAGACCGCCTCGATGTCGATGACCTGGAACGTGCCGTCACCCGGTTTCGCTCCCGGGCAGATGCGCATCCCACCGCCGAAGTACGCCGTGTTGCCGATCGCGAGCAGCATCGTCGAACCGGACCCGACGCGCCGACCGTCGACGGTGACCGAGACCGGGTACGGCTGCAACCGAGGGAGCTGCAGCAAGGTGGCGAGGGTGTAACGGTGCTGCCCACGGGGCCACCGCAGTCGGTTGGCGTGGGCCGTCACGTCGCCGCTGAAGCCGAGCGTGGCGACCGACGCGACCCAGCCGTGGTTGCTCCTGATCGCGTCGACCGCTGTGGCGTCGCCGAGTGCTCGGCCGACCTGGGCGTCCACGTCGCCGTCGAGCAGTCCGAGCGCACGCGCGAAGTCGTTGCCGGTTCCCGCCGGCACGACGCCGAGCACGACGCTCGACTCGGCAACTGCGTTCACGGCGATGTTGACCACACCGTCGCCGCCCACGGCGATCAGCCGATCGGCGCCCTCGGTGACGCAACGCTGCGCAGCTCGGCGGGCATCGTCGAGTGTGGATGGATGGTGCACCTCGGCGTCGACGCCGCGTCGTTCGAGCGCCGCCGCGACCTTCGTCAACTGCTCCTGCCCGTGAGGGGCCGACGCATTCCCGATCACGTGCACGCTCGCCATCGACCGCAGGGTAGGCGGTCGGCCCCGGCGAGCGACGAGACGTCAGGCCTTCCGGGCCCAGATCAGGATGCGCTTGAAGGCGTAGAAGTACGGGCCGTCGGTACCGATACGTGACAGCAGTTCGTCGCGGTAGGCGTCGACGAACGGCTCGTGGAGTTCGACGGGGAGTTGTTTGAAGAACCGGGTCAGCGACGTGCCCCGGGTCCACTCGACGACGTCGGCGGGCGACTCGAAGACGTGTCCGTACACCTGCAGCCGGACGTGGGGTTCGGCCAGCCCGAGTTCGTACAACGTCGTCGCGTAGCTCTCGGGTGTGAGCACGTTCGTGGCGACCGGGTCGGCGGGCGGTTGACCACCGAACGACGAGGCGAACGGCTCGCGGTGAGCGACGTCGACGCTCGCGAGGTGCGATTCGTGATCGTGATTCGCCGGCACCTGCACCGCCAGCTGCCCTTGCGGCGCGAGCGCCGCGACCCATCGTTCGAGCACACCACGGTGGTCGGGCACCCACTGCAACGCCGCATTCGCCAAGACGAGATCGTGGTCGGCGTCGGAGGTCCAGCGGGCGATGTCGCCGTCGACGAAGTCGACCGCGACGCGGCCGTGCCGGGCGGCACGTTCGAGCATCGCGGGTGAACTGTCGATCCCGGTCATCCGCCGCACACCCAGCTGGTCCGCTGCCGCCACCGTCAGCTCACCGGTGCCGCAACCGAGGTCGACGGCGCGTTCGATCCCGCCCCGATGCACCAGCTCGAGCAAGTCCCAGAACGGCTCGGCCCGTTGGGCCTTGAACCGCTCGTATCGGTCGGGCTCCCAGTCGACCGTCATGGCACGATCGTAAACGAGCGGGCGGGAGCGGTCACGCGCGGATCGGGACGCGGGGGGGGGGGGGGGG
>JBPEWX010000722.1:0-2213 GCA_052032235.1 Ilumatobacter sp.
CCGGCGACACGATCTCCGAGACCGACGACGAGCCCGTCGACGAACAACGCGGCGACGACACGAACGTGGTCTCGCTGTTCCGCGGCCGCCCGACCCCGGTCGAAACCGCGGTCGCCGACGACCACCCGTCGACGGAGGTGCCCGTCGTCACCGACGACACCCCGGCCCCGGCCGACGAACGATCCGACAAGCCCGACGTCGGCGGCATCTTCGAGCGGCTCCGCCACGAGGTGCCCCAGGCATCGACCACCGTCGAGACGGAGCAACCCGTCGTCGACGAGGCAGCAGCCGTCGACGTCCCTGCCGACTCGGCGCCCGACGATCGAACCGCGACCGACGACGAGCCCGACGGCGAGGCCGTCGAGACGCCGACGCCGTTCTCCCGTCGTGACGAGGCGATCGTTCCCCTGATCGTCGCCGGCGCCCGCCGCCTGAAGCGGGTGCTGGCCGACGAGCAGAACGAGGCGCTCGACACGTTGCGCCAGCGCGAGCCGGTTATCGCGCTCGAGGCGGTCGCACCCGCGCTCGACGATCACGCCGGCGCATACACCGCGGCACTCGCCGACGAGTTGCTCGAAGCAGCCGTCGCGGGCGCCGCCGAAGCCGGCGCGTCCGACACCAAGACGCTGCGGAACAAGCTCGCGAAGGCGGGTGCCCTCGACGACGCCCACGAGCGTCTCCGCCTGGCACTGGTCACGCCGCTGCGCGACCGGCTCGGGCGTGCGATCGCCGATGGTGACGGCGACAACGACGACATCACCAAGCGGGTGCGAGCGGTCTACCGCGAATGGAAGACGCAGCACATCGACGACGAACTCGACGACGTGTTCCGGCGAGCGTTCGCCGGCGGACTCGCCGTCACGGTCGAGCCGGGCACGCCGCTGGTGTGGACGATCGACCCGTCGACGTCGGCGTGTCCCGACTGCGAGGACAACTCCCTGTCCGGTGCCGTCCCGGCCGGCGAAGCGTTCCCGACCGGTCACCAGGCGGCACCCGCCCACCCGGGTTGCCGGTGCCTGACGCTGCCGCAGTCCTGAGCCGCAGCCGAGTCGTCGGCGCCGTCCGACGTCCCGCCGCCGACGGACCCCGTTAGCCTCCAGGGCGACATGGCCAGCGATACCGACGTTCCACGCCCTGGCTTCCGGTCCCGGATCACCGGCCGCGCCATCCTCATCGCCCTCGGGGCGCTCCTGTTCGTGGTGGTCGTCTTCGGCCGCGCGATCGCGAACTTCTACGTGAGCGCGCTGTGGCACGACGCACTCGGTCGCAGCGACGTCTTCTGGGGTCAGATCTGGGCCAAGGTCACCCTGTTCGTCCTGTTCTTCGTCATCTTCGCGGTCGTCGCCGGCGTCAACCTCTACATCGCCGATCGCTCCGCCCCCACCTCGTTCCCGGCCAACGTCCATCCCTACGTCGAGCGGTTCCACGAGGTGTTCGGTCACCGCCTCCGCCTCGTCCGCTACGGCACCGGACTCGTCCTGGCGTTCATGCTCGCGCTCCCGGCGGTGTCGCACTGGCAGGACTGGCTCCTGTTCCGCAACAGCAAGTCGTTCGGCATCGACGACCCGCAGTTCGGGGTCGATGTCGGCTTCTACGTCTTCGAGCTGCCCTTCCTGTCGTTCGCCATCGACTGGCTGTTCGCGGCGCTCGTCATCGTCTTGCTGCTCACGCTGGCGGCCCACTTGCTCAACGGCGGCGTGCTGTTCACCTCGTCGATGCCGACGGTGCGGCCCGCCACGAAGGTCCACATGGCGGTGCTGCTCGCGCTGCTGGCAGCGGTGAAGGCGGGCGACTATTGGCTCGAGCGGTATCAGCTCACCAACGAGACCCGAGGGTTCATGCAGGGCGCGACCTACACGGTCGTCAAGGCCCAGCTGCCCGCGACGATGCTGCTCGTCCTGATCGCGCTGCTGACGTCGGTGCTCTACCTGACCACCATCCGAACCGACCGCTGGCGGCTCCCGCTGGTGGCGTCCGGGCTGTGGCTCGTCGTGCTGATCGTGGGTGGCCTGATCTACCCGGCGCTCGTGCAGTCGCTGATCGTGAAGCCGAACCAGGGGGAGCGCGAGGCGCCCTACATCGCCCGCAACGTCGAGGCGACCCGGGCCGCGATGGGCATCGGCGACGTCGAGACGATCAACGTCGACTTCGACCGCCTCACGACCGCCGAGGTCGAGAGCGACATCGAACCGCTCACCGACGTGCGTCTCCTC
>JBPEWX010000723.1:0-3738 GCA_052032235.1 Ilumatobacter sp.
TCGCACCACCTGGTAGCCGTTCCGCTCGGCTTCGGTCGGGAGCCCCTCGGCGTACGACGTCCGGTGCAACACCTCGAGGCCGAGATCGGCCCATCGGCGCATGACCTCGTCGGCGTGCACCTCCGACCCGCCGGCGTCGGCGTCGTCGAGGTCGCGCCAGGCGAGCACGTGGACCCGCCGGATCCCGCGTTGCCGGAGGTCGTCGACGTACCACGCCAGGTCGTGCTCGGGCTCGTGGTTCACCTGGTTCCTCCCTCGATCAGCTCGACGGCGATCGGTGGATCGACATCGACCCAGACGACGGTGCTCGGGTCGTCGCGCCGGGCCACAGCGTCGTCGCCCGCCCACAGCACGAGCGTGGTCGTCTCGGTTCCGTCGGCGACCCGGTCGGCGCCGAATCTGCGCTCCTGCATCTCGGAGATGAAGCGGTAGTCGATGCCCCGGGCTCGCAGCACCACGGCAGTCGGATAGCCGTACGAGTGCCCGAAGTACATGTTGGTCTGGTCGATCACGACCGGCCCGTCCAGTGGCACATCCTCCAACTGCTCCATCAGCGACGCGACGCCGGCCTGGTCCATCTCGTAGCGACCGACGTCGGGCACCTGGAGCGAGACCGGCACGTTGGCGAGGGCCAGCAGGCCGACGACGCCCACGACACCGAACGATGCCCGCCGGTCGTCGAGACGCCGGTCGACGATCTCGAGCCGGCTGGCCGCGATGGCCACGCCGATGAGCAGGAACGTCGCCGTCGGCCAGAGCCACCGGTAGTTGAACGGCGTCAGCCCGAACACGGTGATCGGCAGCTGCGATGCGTCGACGACGGCTGCGCCGACCGCTGCCGTCGCGACGGCGAGGCCGGCAGCGGCAGCCGGTCGGCGACGCAGGTAAGCCAGCACGGCCAGTGCTGCGAGACCGATGGTGAGGAGGATCACGGCGGCGGCCGCCACGGTGCTGTCGAGGAGTTCGGGATCGAAGTCGGCATAGCCCCGCCGGATGTACGAGCCGGGGTCGAACAACATGCCGCCCACGATCGATGCGGCCGTGCGGACGCCTGGCTGTTCGCCGGTGCCCGGGGAGGCGAGCACGTCGGTGAAGTTGCCCCACACGAAGAACTGGTCGTAGACGGTCTGCCACCAGAGCACGACTGCGAGCACGACCGATGTCGCCCACGGCGTGACCCAGCGTGACCGATCGTCGGCCCGCCACCAGGCGGCGATCTGGCCGGCGACGGCGACGAGCCCGACCGACGCGACCAGGATCGGGTAGCTGAGGTGTGTCTGCGTGAGCAGACTCGCGGTCGCCACGGCCGGCACCATCGCCCAACGATCTCCGGCTGCCGCAGCCCACGCCGCGACGAGGAAGCAGAGGTACGTCAGGATCAGGAACTGGTGCTGACGCGGGGTGATGAGCATCTCGCTGCCCATCGTCCACGTCAGCAGCCCGATCGGGAGCATCGACACGAGCGTCGCCCGGCGGCCGCCGATCCGTCCCAACAGCCAGGCTGCGACGACGATCGCTGCGATGTTGACGGTCGCCACGGCGATCGCGGTCCCGCCCGACGGGGCGATCCGGGTGAACGGCGCGAGCAGATCGAGTTGGAGCGGGCCGAGGTTGTTCACGCTCCGATCGACACCGACCGAGCCCGACGACCAGGCACCGAGCCACGGGTGGTGCTCGGTCGCGACGTCCATCGACCGCAGCGTGAAGTAGGCGTCGTCACCGATCGGGACCCAGTCGGACGCCGCCGCCCGGATCGCGTGCAGCGCGATCGGCAGGCAGACGAGCGCCGTCGCCCAGACATCGGGTCTGCGGCCGAACGAGCGCAGCGACGACGGAGCGCGGGAGGCGGTGTCGGCGTCGGTCATGGCAGTCGGCAAGGGTAACCGTGGCGCGGCCCTCGCGGGTGGGTACCTTGGTCGATCGTGCCGTCCGAGCGATCGATCCGACCCTCCACGCCGTACGTGCTCGGCGGCGGCATCCGCTGGGGCTTCGGTGGGGTCACCTGGATCGGGCGGGCGGCGATCGCACTGCTCGTCGTCGTCCTGATCGCGCCCGTCCGCGGACTGTACAAGGCGACCGGTTCGTCGCTCGAAGAGGGTTTCATGCTCGTCTTCCCGAACCTGGTCCAGCAGGGGTGGGTGGCCAACCGAGACTTCCTCCATCTGTACGGGCCGACCTCACTCGACTCGTTGGCGCTCTGGTACCGGGTGTTCGGCGACACCCTCGAGAGCGAGCGCACGTTCGGCCTGTTGCAGAACCTGGCGATCATCTGGGCGATCTACACACTCGCCCGGGTGTCGGGCCACGTCGCGGCCGTCGGCGCTGCGCTGGTGGCGGCGATGTTCGTGATGACCCCGATCGGCCTCACGGCGCTCGCCTGGCACGGCGGGGTCGCGCTGGCGCTCTGGTCGACGGTGTACGGCGCCCGGGCCCGCGCCACCGGCAACCCGGCCGACTGGTGGCGGGCGGCGATCTTCGCCGGGCTGGCGCTCGGTTTCCGCCCCGATCTCGTCGTCGCGCTGGGCTTGACCCTGGCGTTCCTGTTGTGGCCGCTGCGGCGCCACGCCTCGACACTGCTGATCGCCGTCGCCGGCTTGATGGTCGGTCTGCTCCCCATGTGGTGGCACCTGGGCCGAGCCGGTCTCCGTACTGCGTTCGAGGGCATGGTGCTCGAACCGGTCGTCGACCTCCGCCCGGGGCGCGAGCTGCCGGCCCCGCCCTCGTGGGACAAGATCGACGGAGCGCTCCAAGCCGTCGCCGAGGAGCCGTCGCCGCGCTGGTGGCTCCCGGCGCCGCAGGCGAGCCATCAGCTGTACCTGTGGTTCTGGGCGGTCGTGATCGTGGCGATCGGCACACTGGTGTTCGCGGCCTGGCGCTACCGACGAGCGACCTCCGAATCGCCGACCGAGACGGTCGAGACGGACGGTGAGACGGACGGTGAGGGACACCACGACCCGTTCGTGCCGTTGGGCCGCACCGAACTGTTGCCGCTGCTCGCGGGCGCCGTGTTCGGGTTCGGGATCATCCCCCAGGCCCTCCAGCGCCCCGACTCGGCGCACCTGGCCTGGGTCGCCATGGTGTCGTGGCCGATCCTCACGGTCCTGCTCATCGATCCGATCCGCCGTCTGATCCCGGCCCTGCGGCCCACCTGGGCGGGGGCCACCGCAGCCACCGCGGTGATCGGGATCGTGATGATCGTGATCTGCCCCTTCTACACGTACCGGATGTACGCCCTGCACACCCGGGTGTCGATCGGCCAGATCCCACCACCGTTCGAGATCCAGCGGGGCGACCATCGCTTCTGGGTCGGCGACGCCGCCGTGGCTCGTGCCGTGAACGACATGATCCCCGACCTCGAGGCGCTCATGGACGACGGCGACACCCTGATCGTCGGCCCGGGCGACCTCAGCCGGACCGTCTACGCCGACACGTACATCTACTGGTTGTTCCCCGAACTCGAACCCGGCACCCGGTACATCGAGATGGATCCCGGCCTCGCCGACCAGGCCGGTTCCGGCCTCGCCGAGGAGATCGCCGCCGCCGACATCGTCGTCCTCACCAACACGTGGAGCGGCTGGTACGAACCGAACGCGTCGATCGAACAGGGCTCCCAGGAACACAATCGGGCGATCGCCGACCACCACTGCCTGGTGAAGAGCTACGAGACGAACCTCGTGCTCCTGTTCGCCGCCTGCGAAGGCGGCGGCGGACTCGATCCGGTCACGATCGCCGGGCGTG
>JBPEWX010000724.1:0-2875 GCA_052032235.1 Ilumatobacter sp.
CGGCGTCCACCCAGGCCTCACCGGGACCGAGCGATCCGAGCACCTGGACGTCGGCGTCACCGATGACGGCCGTCGCCGTGTCGCCGCCGAGGATCACGATCGCGCCGAGTTCGACGTGGCGTCGGATGTCGTGCACACCTCGGGCGAGCGCACTCGCGGCCGCCACCGCCAGGGGTTCGTCGACGTCACCGACCGGGATCTCGGTGGCGACCACGAGGGTCCCCTCGCGTTCGAGTTGTCGGGCGGCGATGTCGTCGGCGATCGAGCTGACCGGAACGCCTCGACGCTCGGCGAACTCGATCTGGCGTCGCGACGCCGGATGAACGCTGCCGCAGACGACGAGGACCGGACCGTCGACGGGTGGGACGTCGAGCGTGTCGTCGCCCTGCGAGACGACCGCGGCCGCCGCACCGACCACCGCCGAGGTACCGGCGAGGACGACCTCGTCGGCGCGGTCGGTCCAGTGCGCCACGATGGCGGCGATGTCGTCGTCGTCGATCGCGTCGACCACGGCCACACCGCTGGGCGAGGTGAGCCACTCGTCGAGACCGGCACGCACCGTCACCTCCGTCACGTCGTGCTCGCCGGCGCTCGCCAGCGACTCCGCCGGTCGGGACGTGTGCACCGCGCGCCGGACGTCGGTCGCGGCGTTCCCCTCGTGGACGGGCCGTCCGAGCTCGAGGACGACGCCGCCCTCGCACGTCCGCCCGAGCGCCGGGAGCGACGGAACGAGCAGGACCGGTGACCGACGAGACCGTGCGGCGAGTTCGGTCGGCCAGTTGCCACGCAACGTCGAGTCGATCTTGTGTGCCTGATACGACGCCGTCGGCAGACCACCGACCCGATCGGCAGCGTCGGCGGGGCTCAGGTGGCGGCTGCCGAGGTCGACCACCCCGACCGGCCGGTCCGGCGACGCCGTCCGCGGCCACGCCGTGACCGTGACGGGCCCGGTCCCGTGGTCGGCGAGCACGGCTGCGCTTTCGAAGGCTCCGGTTCGATCATCGGCGGCGACGAGGAGTTCCACGTCCGCATTCTGGCGCGCGGACCGTGCTCGGTAGGTTTCCGGCATGCCAACGACGCACGGACACGCGGTGAACGGTGATTGTTCGATCTACTACGAGTGCTTCGGATCGCCCGACCATCCGACGCTGTTGTTGGTGAACGGACTCGGGTCGCAGTGCATCAACTACGACGAGGCCTGGTGCGAGCTGTTCGCCGCCGAGGGCTTCCAGGTGATCCGGTTCGACAACCGCGACGTCGGCCTGACGACCCACTACGGCGACGCACCGGTCGACGACTCCGGGGCCGCCTACACGCTTCGCGACATGGCGGACGACGCCGTCGCGGTGCTCGATGCGGTCGGCGTCGAACGGGCCCACGTGATGGGTCTGTCGATGGGTGGGATGATCGTGCAGCAGTTGGCCATCCACCATCGCGACCGGCTGCTGACGATGACGTCGGTCATGTCGCGGACCGGTGAACCCGAGTACGGCCAGTCGACGCCCGAGGCGTACGCGCTGCTGACCGCTCCCCCGGTCACCGATCGTGAGGAGGTCCTCGACCGTGCGGTCGAGTCGATGCACGTCTGGGGCAGCCCCGCATACCGCGACGAGGCGCGAGCGCGGGCGCAAGCGGAGCGCGCCCACGAGCGGGCGTTCGACCCGTCGGGCGTCGCCCGACAGTTCCGAGCGGTGGGTGCGGCCGGCTCGTGGGCCGACGAGCTGCCCGGCGTGACCACCCCGACGCTCGTCATGCACGGCAACGCCGACACCCTGATCGACATCAGCGGCGGGCGTCGCACCGCCGAGCTGATCCCGGGTGCCGTGTTCGTCGAGATCGACGGCATGGGCCACGATTACCCGCCCGAGTTCTGGCGACGCTGGATCGACGAATGGACCACCTTCGTCGCCTCCGTCCCCACCTGACCCTCCCTCGAATCAGCGCAATGCGTGAACAGTGTGCGCACCGGGTGCGCACACTGTTCATGCGATCGCAGACAGGAAGGTGGCGGTTCGGGTCGACCAGGTGTCGAGGCCGGCTCTGGTCGTGGCGACGACCAGCTCGCTCTGGGGCATGAGTTCCTGCAGGCGGGCGGCGGTCGTGAGCGGATGCGTGGCGTCACCGGTCCACGCGAGGATCAACACCGGGACGCCGATCGTGGCGATCGCGTCGTACGGCGGCAGGTCGGCGGTGCCCGCACCACGGAACACGCGGGCAAGACGGACGGGATCGGTCTCGGCGAGCTTGCGCTCGAAGCGCTCGGTCCAGAGCGGTTCGTCGGCCACCGGGTCGGGCGGCGGCGTGGCAGCGGACGCCGTGAGGAGTTCGGCGTGCCGTTCCGCCTCCACCAGGTCGGCCATCGCGGCGTACAGCCCGGTCTGTGCGGCCCGGGTCTCCCACCCGGTCGGCGGAATGGCCAGCACCAGTGCGCGAACCCGGTCGGGAGCGATCAGCGCGGCGTGCAGGGCGGTGGCTGCGCCCATCGAGGCACCCGCCGCCACGTAGCGGTCGATGCCGACGGCGTCGGCGAGGGCGAGTTGGTCGTGCGCCAGGGACTCCCACGAGTAGTCGGTGAGTTCGGTGGTCGAGTCGCTCCCGCCGTGACCGCGGGCGTCGTAGCGGAGCACACGATGCCCGGCGCCGGCCGTCGACCAGTCGACGAGGGCGAGTTGATCCTCCTCGTCCATCGACGAGGTGAGACCGTGTCCCCACACGACGTCGGGGCCGTCGCCGTTGTGGCGGTACTCGAGGTGGCAGTTCCGGACGACGGTGCTCGGCATGGCCGCGACGGTACCCAGCCTCGGCTCGGTGAGCCTCAGTCGGGATCGACGCGCGGCAGGCTGCAGGCCGGTGTGCCGCCAGGCAGCTTGTGGCG
>JBPEWX010000725.1:0-2926 GCA_052032235.1 Ilumatobacter sp.
AGCAGCCAGTCGCGCGCTGCGGAGCGAAGAGGCCGATCGAACTGCACGTCCATCGGCCTGTCGAGAATGCCTTCGACGTGGGTGAACGCTCGCACGTCGATGCCTTCGCCGAAGACGGCGCGCGGCTCGGCAGGCGACGCTCCACCGACGAGGTGCACCTCGCACCTCGATTGGAGCAGGCTCGCCTGGGCGAGCGCCATGATGCCCGCGCCGTTGGGTCGAAGCAGATCGGCGATGATCGCGACCTTCACGAGCGCCTCCCTCGGCGCACGCGTCGGACGGCCCGGCCACCGAGGCGCTCGGTCCGGCGAACGCTCTTCCGGAGGCCCAGGTTGGCGGCCAGCGCGCGATTCTCGGCGTCCGAGTCCGTCATGCGAGCTGCCAGACGGCAGACGTCAGCGACGACCGGGTCGACGGATCGGCCGGTGATCCGGCACCCGAAGGCAACTTCGGCATCATCAGGAAGGTCATCGGTGAGTTCGAGCGACGCCGTCGCCAGACCGCCGGCGAGGTTCACGGCGACCAGATCGAGCCGGGTGACACCGTCGTGCATCAAGCGGAGCTGGTATCGCTGGCCGAGCAGCAGCGCCGTCCGATCGAGCGCAAGTCGTTCCTCACCCCGAAACCAGATGCACTCGAGTCGACGGTCGCGGTGGGTCCGCACCACGGCCGACAAGTCGATCGACGGCCACCAGACCTCGAGCAGCGTCTCGGTCCGCCCGGTGTCCCGAGGAGCGGCGAGGTCGACCGCCACGCTCCACCCCGGACCGAGTCCGCGCATGGTCCCGCGGCACGGCAGCGGCACCTCGACCGGTTTGTCCAGCGACTCGACACGGTTCGTCCCGAGGTCGATGAACACGCAGCCGGCGGGCAGGAGTGCCGTACTCAACCTCGGCACCGCACGAGTCGGGGTCGGCCAATACCAGCTGACCGGCTGATCGAGCGCCCCTTCTGCTCTCGGAGGGATGGCGACGCCCTGATCGTCCGATGCGAACCCGTCCGGCGAGTCGGAACCACCGGGTCGGATCTTCCAGCTGGTCGCATCGAACAGCCGCCAACCGCCTGCGGCTTCGCGCTGCGCACGGAATGTCCGCCCGAGCACGGATCGAACGACCTCGATCTCCGGATCGTCGGCGTGGACGGCGATGTAGTCGAGATCGCGACCGAGAGATGCTCGCTCGGCCCACCGCTGCGGTTCCGTGACGTCGATACCGAGCAGGTCGAACACGACGTATCCGTGTGCCGTGAGTCGCGAACGGAGCACGTCGATGTCGTGCCCGAAGGCGCGAAGCGCCTCCGACGACGCCTCGACGTGGACGACGGGACGGCTGGACGACAAGACCGTGTCCGCGCCGGCGATCGCATCGGCCTCTGCTCCCTCGATGTCGAGCTTGATGAATCGCGGCGGCCCGTGGTCGTCCGCCAACGCGTCGATCGTCGTCGTCTCGACGCGGCGCGACTCGGTGACGACGGCACCTTCCCGAGGACGGATCGAGCTGATGCCGGGCCGATCACCGACCATCGAGAAATCGACCGACGGGAGGTCAGAGCCGAGCGCCCGATCATCGATCACCAGCTGCGCGTCGACCGACGCACCACGAGCCCGACCGCGGAGCCGTTCTGCCGCCCATGGAATGGGTTCGAGTGCGACGACCGTCCCGGCCGGAGCGACTGCCATGAGCATCGGCAACGAGTGTTTGCCGACGTGTGCTCCGGCGTCGAACGCAACGTCGCCCGGCTGCAGCACCGCTTCGTAGACGCGTCGGATGATCCGTTCGAACTCCTCACCTGCATCGTCGGTCTCGAGGACACGCCGCCACATCTCGCTCGCCACCCGGTCGGCGTCGACGCTCATGAGGACCACCTTTCGATCGTGTCGGCGATCACCGTTGCGGCACGGGCCTCGCTCGGCTCGTCGGCGAGGTCGACTTGCCGCTCGAAGAACGCACGCGCCTCGAGCGGCGGCTCTGGTCGCCGCTCGAACGCCGTCCGCAGAGCATCGGCGAGACTCTCACGATCAGTGGTGATCGCGAAGGCCCCGTCAGAGCGAGCGAACGTCGGAACCCGTTCGCCATGCGGGTTGTGATAGACGAAGTCGACACCTCGAGCGATCGCTTCGAACGGGACCGTGCTGAATCGCGACACCAAGACGTCCGCATCGACCAGCAGGTGCCTCATCGGCGCCGACGCCACGGGGAAACCTTCGGGTATCGGACCGTCGGCATGGTGTTGCGAGATCACAGCGTCGGCCCCGACCGCCTGACACGCATCGAGCACCGACGTCAACCACACCTCTCGTTCGTCGGTCAGGACGTTGTACGTGAAGTTCGAGTTGATCACGACTCGACGACCGGTCGACCCACGGGGTGAGAGGCGGGCGATGCGTTCGAGTCGTGTGTTCCCGGTGACGACGACGTGCCGTCCGGGAAGCGCCTCCACGTCGTTGGAACCTTGCCCGAGCACGTAATCGGTCCGGCGGTAGGCATGCCGTTCGCGGCCGGTGTCTGCGTCGGTGAAATCTTGAACGCCTTCGACCTTGGAGAAGCTCGGTACGTCACGGTCCACGGCCAACTCGACGAGTGCTCGCGCCGGCCCCCAGTCGTTGAGGGTCACGACCGCGCTGAACCGGGGCAGGTCGTCGAGGTCGCTCGGCCACCGGTAGACGGGCAGATCGTAGCGAGCCAACTCGACCACGATCGGCTCCCACGCCGTCGGCGGCAACAGGATGCACGACCGGTGGCCACGTTCCGACAGGCTCATGGCCAGCGGGGCGAGTTCGTCGATGTGGTAGCGAGCGCCGGGGCAGAGCAGCACACCGACCGACATCGATGTCGAGCCGAGTTCCTGGATCGACCTGATGCGGACAGGCTTCACCGCGTGAAGCACGACCGAACGGTCTGCGTCGTCGTCCGCCTGCCCCGGCCCC
>JBPEWX010000726.1:0-7277 GCA_052032235.1 Ilumatobacter sp.
ACGGTGCTGCCGTGGATGGGGAGCGAGCGCGGGGTCGGCGGCTTCTTCGTCGAGGCGGGGTTCGGTCTCGCCGGCGCGGTCGTCATCCCGATCGTGCTCGGCGTCGTGCTGTGGGCACCGGTGCGGACCGCCGGGGTGATCGCCGGTGTGTCGATCGCCGTGCTCTTCCACGCGATGCTGCTCGTCGGCGGCGTCTACGGCTTCTACCGGCTGCTCGAAGGCACCCCTCGTCGTCTCCAACAAGCCGTCGGCGTGGTGCTCGTGCTGGCCGCCACCGTCGCCTTCACCTGGTCGCTGCTGCGCTGACCGGTCAGCGGTCGCGCACCGACGTGCGGACGCGACGACGCGGCCGCCGCGACCCGGAGCGGGGAGCGAACGGCCGCGTCGGCCCGGAACTCAGTTGTCGGTGTCGGGCTGCGGTTCGTCGGTGGCCGTGGTGGCCAACTCGACCGACGACGGGGGCACGAACCCCTCGACGGCGTTGAACGTGAACCGCTGACGACCCGGGTTGTCGGGATCGTCCTCGACGTCGACGACGATGATCTCGCCGGCCGAGAACGACTTGTAGAGGATCTTCTCCGACAAGACGTCCTCGATGTGACGTTGGATCGCACGGCGCAGCGGGCGAGCGCCGAGCTGCGGGTCGTAGCCGACCTTGGCGAGCTCTTCCTTCGCCGCCTGGGTGACCTCGATGCCGAGACCCTGACCCTCGAGCTGGCCGATCAGGCGCTTGAGCATGAGGTCGACCATCTCGACGACCTCTTGCTGCGACAGCTCGTGGAACACGATGGTCTCGTCGATGCGGTTCAGGAACTCGGGTCGGAAGTGCGTCTTGAGCGCATCGTTGACCTTCTCCTTCATCCGCTCGTACGACATCGCCGAGTCGCCGGTGGTGAAGCCGACGTTGGCCTTGCGCAGGTCTTGCGTGCCGAGGTTCGAGGTCATGATCAGCACGGTGTTGCGGAAGTCGACCGAACGGCCCTGGCTGTCGGTGAGGCGACCCTCTTCGAGGATCTGCAGCAGCGTGTTGAACACGTCGGCGTGCGCCTTCTCGATCTCGTCGAACAGCACGACCGAGAACGGCTTGCGCCGCACGGCCTCGGTGAGCTGGCCGCCCTCTTCGTAGCCGACGTAGCCCGGGGGCGAACCGACGAGACGGCTCACCGTGTGCTTCTCCATGTACTCGGACATGTCGAGCGTGATCAGCGCCGAGTCGTCACCGAACAGGAACTCGGCGAGCGTCTTGGCGAGCTCGGTCTTGCCGACACCGGTGGGGCCGAGGAAGATGAACGAACCGCTCGGACGACGCGGGTCCTTGAGGCCCGCACGCGTGCGGCGGATCGACTGCGAGACCGCCGACACGGCGTTCTCCTGGCCGATGATCCGCTTGTGCAGCTCGGCTTCCATGTTGAGGAGCTTCTCGGTCTCCTCCTCGGTGAGCTTGTACACCGGGATGCCGGTCCAGATCGACAGGACCTCGGCGACGGCTTCCTCGTCGACCTCGTCGAACAGGTCGACGCCCTCGGCGCGGACCTCGGACTCCTTCTCGGTCTTTTCCTCGAGGAGCTTCTTCTCCTCGTCGCGGAGGCGGCCGGCTTCTTCGAACTGCTGCTCCTCGACGGCGCGCTTCTTCGACTCCTGCACCTCTTCGAGCTTGCGCTCGATCTCACGCAGGTCGGGCGGGGTCTGCATGCGCTTGATGCGCAGGCGGGACCCGGCCTCGTCGATCAGGTCGATCGCCTTGTCGGGCAGGTGGCGATCGGAGATGTAGCGGTCGGCCAGGTTGGCGGCCGCCACGATCGCCTGGTCGGTGATCGTGACCCGGTGGTGCGACTCGTACTGATCGCGGACACCCTTGAGGATCTCGATCGTGTGGGCGAGCGTCGGCTCGTCGACCTTGACCGGCTGGAAGCGGCGCTCGAGCGCGGCGTCCTTCTCGACGTACTTGCGGTACTCGTCGAGCGTGGTGGCGCCGACGGTCTGCAGCTCGCCGCGGGCCAGCATCGGCTTCAGGATGGACGCAGCGTCGATCGCGCCTTCGGCGGCACCCGCACCGACGAGGGTGTGGATCTCGTCGATGAACAAGATGATGTCGCCGCGGGTCTTGATCTCCTTGAGCACCTTCTTGAGGCGCTCCTCGAAGTCGCCGCGGTAGCGGGAGCCGGCGACCAGCGACCCGAGGTCGAGGGTGTAGAGCTGCTTGTCGCGGAGCGTGTCGGGGACGTCGTTGTTGACGATCTTCTGGGCGAGGCCCTCGACGATCGCCGTCTTGCCGACGCCCGGCTCGCCGACGAGGACCGGGTTGTTCTTCGTGCGGCGGGAGAGGATCTGCATGACCCGCTCGAGTTCACGGCTGCGACCGATGACCGGGTCGAGCTGGCTCTCGTGGGCCATCTGGGTCAGGTTGCGACCGAACTGGTCGAGGATCTGGCTGTTCTTGTCGTCGTCGCCGCCACCCTTGGTGCCGGCGCCGACCCCGGCGCCCTGTCCGGACTCACCCGAGCCGCCACGGCTGCCGCCCTGGCCGCCCTGGCCGGAGCTGCCCGACGGGCCCTGGTAGCCCGACAGGAGCTGGATGACCTGCTGGCGCACCCGGCTCAGATCGGCGCCCAGCTTGACGAGCACCTGTGCGGCGACACCCTCACCCTCGCGGATGAGACCGAGCAGGATGTGCTCGGTGCCGATGTAGTTGTGGCCGAGCTGCAGCGCCTCGCGGAGCGAGAGCTCGAGCACCTTCTTGGCGCGAGGCGTGAACGGGATGTGACCCGACGGCGACGAGCCCCCCTGGCCGATGATCTCCTCGACCTGGTTGCGGACCGCTTCGAGCGAGATCGACAGCGACTCGAGCGCCTTGGCGGCAACTCCTTCGCCCTCGTGGATGAGGCCGAGCAGGATGTGCTCGGTGCCGATGTAGCTGTGGTTGAGCAGCCGCGCTTCTTCCTGAGCGAGGACGACGACCCGGCGAGCCCGGTCGGTGAAGCGTTCGAACATGTGTCGCCTTTCGTGGAGTTGGCGAATACGTGAACCCACTCTACCGGGCTGTTCCGGATCGGGTGCCCACGAGGTGTGCTCGCCCCCGTGCGACCTCGGAGCCGCCGATGGGATCGGGTGAGCCCGTGACCGATCGGGTTTCCGGGTTCGCCGCTTTGCGCCTAGCCTTCATCACTGTGTCAGGTGCCACGGTGACGTCACCCTTGCTACAGATCTCTGGGATGGACGACGATCGTGCGCGCATCGAAGCCGCCATGCGGGCGGCCGTCGTCACCTCCGACGACTACCTGACCGAGATCGCGTCGCACCTGATCGTGGCCGGCGGCAAGCGGCTCCGGCCCGTGCTCGCGGTGGTCGCCGGCCAGATCGCCGGCACACCCGCGAGCGACGACGTCGTGCAGGGCGGTGTCGCCTGCGAGCTGGTCCACCTCGGATCGCTGTACCACGACGACGTCATGGACGAGGCCGAGGTGCGTCGCAGCGTCGAGACCGTCAACGCGCGTTGGGGCAATCTCCAGGCGATCCTCGCCGGCGACTTCCTGTTGTCGCGCGCGTCCGAGATCGCGGCGTCGCTCGGCACCGAGGTCGCCGGCCTGCTGGCCCGCACCATCGGCTGGCTGTGCGAGGGGCAGATCGAGGAGTTGCGTCACACCTACGACGTCGGTCGCGACGAGCCGAGCTATCTGCGCTCGATCCACGGCAAGACGGCGTCGTTGTACGGCACCGCTGCCCGTATCGGGGGCATCGTGGCCGGGCTCGACCGTGACCGGATCGACGCCCTCACCGAGTTCGGCAACGCGTACGGGATGGTGTTCCAGATCGTCGACGACGTGCTCGACCTCACGGCCACCGCCGAGCAGCTGGGCAAGCCCGCCGGCCACGACATGGAGGAGGGCGTGTACACCCTCCCGGTGATCCGGACGCTCGACGCCGGTGGGGCTGCGGCCGACGAGTTGCGCGACCTGCTCGGCAAGCCGCTCGACCCGGCCGAACGCGACAAGGCGTTGGCGATCGTCCGTGACGGTTCCGGGATCGACAGTGCACGGCGCACCGCCCAGCGCTTCGTCGACGAGGCCGGTGCCGCGTGCGACCGTCTCGGTGACGCCGACGTGATCCCGGCCCTGCGCGACGCCCCGGCTGCGTTGTTGGCGTCGGTCTCCTGACTCGACGCGTCGTCTCGTCTCCTGACTCGACGCTCGTGTCGGTGATCGTGGGTTCGGTTCCGGTTCGGTAGGTTGCTCCGACGTGCACGTGATCATCGTCGGCGCCGGTGAGGTCGGTTGGTACCTCGCCCAACGCCTCGGAGCCGAGAACCACGACGTCGTCGTGATCGAACAGGACGAGGTGATCGCCCGTGCGCTCGGCGACGAACTCGACGTCCAGACCGTCGTCGGGAGCGGCACCCATCCCTCCACGTTGCGGGCCGCCCGGGTGGAGCGTGCCGACCTGGTCGCCGGTGTCACCCAGGACGACGAGGTGAACATGATCTGCTCGGCGCTCGCCAAGCAGATGGGCGCGAAGCGCACCGTCGTCCGGCTCCAGACCGACGAGTTGCGCGGTCCCGAAGGTGCCGAGTTGCGCAAGCTCGTCGACGCCGACCTGATCATCGACCCCGACGCCGACACCGCCGAGGAGATCCTCCGGCTGGTGAGCGTGTCGGGCGCCGACGAGGTCTACCCGATGGCGGGTGGCAGCCTCGTCGTCCTCGGTGCCGTGGTCGGCCCCGATTCGCGGTTCGTCGGGCGCACGCTCGCCCAGGTCGGCCAGAGTGCCGAGTGGACGTTCCTGTTCGGTTCGGTCACCCGCGACGGCGACACGATCATCCCGCGCGGCGATCTCGAGGTCGCCGAGGGCGACCACGTCCGGGTCCTGTGCGCGGCGAGCCGGCAACGCGAGGTGCTGCAGACGCTCGATGCGATGGGCAAGCGCGTTCGTCGCGTGATGGTGCTGGGTGGTGGTTCGGTCGGCAGTCGCGTGGCCGAGCACCTGTCGCACAGCGCCGACGTCGTGCTGGTCGAGCGTGACAGCGAACGGGCGATGGATCTCGCCGAACGTCTGCGTCGGGTGACCGTCGTGCACGGCGACATCACCGACACGAACCTGCTCACCGAAGAGTCGGTCGGCACGACCGACGTCGTCATCGCAGCGACGGGTGAGGACACGGCGAACGTGCTCGCGTGCGCCTTCGCCGTCGCCGAGAATCCCGACGCCTTCACGGTCGCCGTGCTGCACCGCCTCGCACTGTTGCCGCTGGTGCGACAGTTCGGCATCGACGCCGCGTTGAGCCCGCGCACGGCCTCGGCCAACGCCGTGCTGCAGGAGATGCGCGGCGGGACGGCGTCGGTGGCGACGTTCCTGGACTCCGACGTCGAGGTCGACGAGTTCGTGATCGAGCCCGGGAGCCCGGGCGACGGCGCGATCGTCAGCGACCTGCACCTGCCGCGTTCGGTCCTGCTCGGTGCGATCGTGCGGTCCGACGGATCGAACGAGATCGTCCGCGGCAGCACCCGGCTCCAGGCGGGCGACAGCATCGTGTTGTTCGCCCGGCCGTCGGCACTCGCCGACGTCCGCAAGGTCTTCGGTTCGTGACCGGCCGAACGCGTCCGGGCGGGTGGCGGCGATGAGCGATCGCATGATGGGGTCGCTCACCGGCGACCTGGGGGAGCGGTGGGGCCGCTCCTACGAGACCCTCATCGGTCACATCGTGGGGCTCACGGTCGCAGTGGCGGGTCTCGGGATCCTGGCGTCGGCGGTGGTCGACGCGATGCGGAGCGGCCCCGACGTGGTGCCGCTGACGATCATCGGCCTGTGCACCTCCGTCGTGGGGCTCGTCGGCTGGCGCTTCACGACCCTGCCCCGGCAGATCCGCATCCTCGACGTCTTCGTGACCGTCACGCTGGCCTGGTCGGTGCTGGCGGTCGTCGGTGCCCTGCCGTACTTCGTGACCGGGTGGATCCCGGCGGTCGACGACGCCCTGTTCGAGTCGATCTCCGGTTTCACCACGACCGGAGCGACCGTGCTCCGTCCGATCGAGGGCACCGGCCCCGGCGTGTTGTTCTGGCGGTCGATCACCCAGTGGATGGGCGGCATGGGCGTCATCGTGCTCGTCGTCGCCGTGCTCCCGACGGTCGGTTCGGGCGGGATGAGCCTGCTCGAGGCCGAGGCGCCCGGCCCGACCGGCGAGCGGTTGACGCCCCGCGTCCGACACACCGCGCGCCGGTTGTGGGCCGTCTACGTCGGGTTCACGATCGTGCTCGCCATCGCGTACATCGCGGCGGGCATGTCGCTCTACGACGGCGTCGCCCACAGCTTCACCACGGTGTCCACCGGAGGGTTCTCGCCCTACAACTCGTCGCTCGGCCACTTCGATTCGGCGCTGATCGAATGGATCTGCATCGTCGCGATGTTCATCGCCGGTTCGAGCTTCACCCTGCTCTACCGCCTGATCCGCGGTCGACCGGGCCCGCTGTTCCGGTCGAAGGAGTTCCAGCTGTACACGGCCGTCGTGCTCGGTGTCGCGACCCTGCTCTTCATCGTGAACGACGCGGTCGGTTCGATCGCCGACCGGATCCGGGGAGCACTGTTCACGACGCTCACGATCGTGTCGACCACCGGCTACGCCACCGACGACTTCGGTGCCTGGTCGCAGGCCGCGCAAGCGCTGATCATCATCCTGTTGCCGATCGGTGCCATGGCCGGCTCGACGGCCGGCGGCGTGAAGATGATCCGCATCCTGGCGATCGCCAGCTACACCCACCGCGAGGCGCTCCGCCATCTCCACCCGCGCCTCGTCCGCCCGGTTCGGGTCGGCGGCGGCATCATGCCCGACGCGGTCGCCAACAAGATCGTCGGCTTCCTCGTGCTGGCGCTGGCCACGTTCGGCGGCGGCGCGCTCCTGATCGCGCTGTCGGGCCCCGACCTCATCACGTCGTTCTCCGCGGCGGCGACCGCCTTCGGCAACGTCGGCCCGGGGTTGGGTGACGTCGGCCCCACGAACGACTTCCTCGAACTGCCACGTTTCGCCCGGTGGGTGACGATGGGGCAGATGTTGCTCGGTCGTCTGGAGATCTACCCGGTGATCCTGGCGTTGTCGGTCGTGACCCTCCGTCGCCGCCACACCAAGCTCCGGCTCGACGACTGACCGCCGGCCGGTGCGCCCGCCCGTCAGGCGTCGGGGGCGAACGAGGCGACCGCACGCGCCGCGCCGTACACCAACTCGGGAACGCCGCCCCGACCGCTGCGAAGGTGCTGGAGCGCGACCCGGAGCGTGCCCTCGGCGAAGGCAG
>JBPEWX010000727.1:0-1655 GCA_052032235.1 Ilumatobacter sp.
GTGTGTGACACCCTACGACGAGGGTGTCACACCGTGCTTCGGAGGCGTGTCAGGCGAGGGTGCCGACGTTGTTCAGCTCGGCGAACGCCTGCTTGAGGCGCTCGACGAACGCCTCCTCGCCGGCACGCAGCCACACACGCGGGTCGTACTGCTTCTTGTTCGGCTTGTCGTCGCCCTCGGGGTTGCCGATCTGGCCCTGGAGGTAGTCGTGCTTGTCGGCCTCGTAGGCGCGCACCCCGTCCCAGAACGCCCACTGGAGGTCGGTGTCGATGTTCATCTTCACGACGCCGTACCCGATCGCCTCGGAGATCTCGGCCGGCGACGAGCCGGAGCCGCCGTGGAACACGAAGTCGACCGGCTTCGGGCCGGTCGAGAACTTCTGCTCGATGTACTCCTGACTGTCGCGCAGGATGGTCGGCTTGAGCTTCACGTTGCCCGGCTTGTACACGCCGTGCACGTTGCCGAACGCAGCGGCGATCGTGAACTTGTCGCTGACCTCCATCAGCTGCTCGTAGACGTACGCCACCTCCTCGGGCTTGGTGTAGAGGTCGCTCTCGTCGGCGTCGGAGTTGTCGACGCCGTCCTCTTCGCCGCCGGTGATGCCGAGCTCGATCTCGAGCGTCATGTCCATCGCCGACATCCGCTTCAGGTACTCCTTGCAGATCGCGACGTTCTCCTCGAGCGGCTCCTCGGAGAGATCGAGCATGTGCGACGAGAACAGCGGCTTGCCGGTCGCTGCGTAGTGCTCTTCACCGGCGTCGAGCAGGCCGTCGACCCACGGCAGCAGCTTCTTGGCGCAGTGATCGGTGTGGAGGATGACCCGAGCGCCGTAGTGCTCGGCGAGCCGATTCACGTGGTCGGCCCCGGCGAGCGAGCCGAGCACGGAGGCCCGGTGCGACTCGACCGGGATGCCCTTGCCGGCGACGAACGCGCCGCCCGAGTTCGAGAACTGGATGATGACCGGCGAGTTCAGCTCGGCGGCGGCCTGCATGACGCCGTTCATCGAGTTGCTGCCGATGCAGTTGGCTGCGGGGAGCGCGAAGCCCTTCGCCTTGGCAAGGGCGAAGACCTCTTGCACCTCGGATCCGGTGATGACACCGGGGGCGAAATCGTTGCGTGGCTCGCTCATGATCACTTCCTCGTGGATCGTGGAGTTGGCCGGTCGATCCGGCCGGGGGTTCGTGTTCGATCGTAGCCAGATCGGTACCGTTGCTGCCGATGACCAGCGATCCGAGCAGCGACCTGCCCGTCGACCAGCCGGGATCGCTCCCGGCCCGGGACGACTACTACATGGCCCTCGCCTTCACGGCCGCCCGTCGGGCCAACTGTCGGGGCCGCCGGGTCGGTGCCGTGCTGGTGAAAGAAGACCGGGTGATCGCCACCGGCTACAACGGGACGCCCGAGGGACTCCCGAACTGTCTCGACGGGGGCTGCGTGCGCTGCGCAGACCGTGATCAGTTCGAGCCCGGCACGCACTACGACCTGTGCATCTGCGTCCACGCCGAGGCCAATGCGCTGCTGACGGCCGGACGCTACGGCGCGTCGACCGACGCCACGACCGTCTACACGACCGACCAGCCGTGCTTCGCGTGCAGCAAGCAGCTGATCCAGGCCGGCGTCGAGAAGGTGTACTACGCCCGCACATGGCGCCCCGA
>JBPEWX010000728.1:0-2781 GCA_052032235.1 Ilumatobacter sp.
CCGCACTTCAGCAACGGGGGCGGCCTCGATCATCTCGGCCTCCAACTGTTCCGCAACGGGGTCGCCGCAGCGGCCGAGATGTAGGAGACGTCGATGAGGACCAGCCTGTTCGAGCCGTTCACCGAGATCGATCTCCCGCTCCCCGACCGGCGCGACGGCAAGGTGCGGGCGTCGTGGGCGATCGGGCACGACCGTCGCCTCATCGTCACGACCGACCGGTTGTCGGCGTTCGATCGGATCCTCGCCGGCGTCCCGTACAAGGGGCAGGTCCTCAACCAGCTCGCTGCCTGGTGGTTCGACCGCACGGCCGACATCGTGCCGAACCACGTGGTCTCGGTCCCCGATCCCAACGCCCTCCTGGCCCGAGCGGCCGTTCCGCTGCCGGTCGAGGTCGTCGTGCGGGGGCACATCACCGGGGTCACCGACACGTCGGTGTGGGGCATGTACGCCGAGGGCCAGCGTTCGATCTACGGCTACGACTTCCCCGACGGACTCGCGAAGAACACACCGCTGCCACGTCACATCGTGACGCCGACGACGAAGGCCCAGGCCGGCGGCCACGACGTCCCGCTGACGTGCGCGCAAGTGGTCGAACGTGGCCTGCTCGACGCCGATCTGTGGGAGCGCATCATGGACATCGCCCTGGCGGTGTTCGGCCGGGGCGTCGAGATCGCCGGGCAGGCGGGCCTCATCCTCGCCGACACCAAGTACGAGTTCGGTGTCACCCACGACGGCGAACTGCTCCTCATCGACGAGATCCACACGCCCGATTCGTCGCGTGTGTGGATGGCCGACAGCTACGAACGCCGCCTCGCCGATGGCGACGAGCCCGAGAGTCTCGACAAGGAAGTCGTGCGGCGGGCGTTCGCCGAGCTCGGCTACAAGGGCGACGGTCCGGTGCCGTCGGTTCCCGACGAGGTCTGGTCGGCCACGACGGCTCGCTACATCGTCGCCTACGAACGGCTCACCGGCACGCCGTTCGATCCCGGCGCCTACCCGGTTCCCGAACGGCTCACCGCCAACCTGACGAAAGCAGGCCTGCTGTGAAGAAGATCCCCGTCTCGACGGACGACCGTCCGAAGGAGGAGTGTGGCGTCTTCGGCGTCTCCACCCCGCACGGCGACGGCATCGCGGAGCTGTCGTTCTTCGGCTTGTTCGCGCTCCAGCACCGCGGCCAGGAGGCCGCCGGCATCGCCGTCAGCGACGGCTCGCGGGTCCGGCTCCACAAGGACGAGGGGCTCGTGTCGAACATCTTCACGCCCGAGGTGCTCGCCCCGCTGTCCGGCTATCACGCGATCGGCCACACCCGCTATTCGACGACCGGGTCGAATGCCCAGCGGAACATCCAGCCCTTCGTCGTCGAGACGATGCACGGCCC
The DNA here is from genome assembly GCA_052032235.1 of Ilumatobacter sp. Lineage (GTDB taxonomy): Bacteria > Actinomycetota > Acidimicrobiia > Acidimicrobiales > Ilumatobacteraceae > Ilumatobacter. The sequence goes on from JBPEWX010000728.1 coordinate 1,379, forward strand.
CCTGGCCGTCGCCCACAACGGCAACATCGTCAACGCGTCGGCGTTGCGCGAGGAGCTGCTCCACCGAGGGTTCGGCCTGACGGCGACGAGCGACACCGAGGTCATCGCCCTGATGCTCGCTGCTGCCGGCGGTCGCACGTGGCAGGAGCGTCTCGAGCGAACCCTGCCGGCGTGGAAGGGGGCGTTCTCGCTCGTCCTCCTCGCGGCCGACGAGGTCATCGCCGTGCGCGATCCGTGGGGATTCCGGCCGTTGTCGGTCGGTCGCCTGCCGCACGGCGGATGGACGGTCGCCTCGGAGACCTGTGCGTTGGCGACGCTCGGTTGCACCGATGTCGACGAAGTCCGTCCCGGCGAGATCGTGACACTCCGCGGCGCCGAGATCGAACGCCATCAGGCACTGACACCGGCCGGTCGCTCCGCTCGGTGCACCTTCGAGTTCGTCTATTTCTCACGTCCCGACTCGTTCTGGGACGGCCAGAACGTGCACCACGTCCGGCAGCGTCTCGGACGCGAACTGGCGATCGAATCGGCGGTCGACGCCGACGTCGTGATCCCGGTTCCCGACTCCTCGATTCCGGCGGCCATCGGCTACTCGGCCGAGTCGGGCATCGCCCACAACGACGGCCTCATCAAGAATCGCTACATCGGCCGAACGTTCATCGAACCGACGCAGGACATGCGCGAACGGGGCGTGGCACTCAAGTTCAACGCGTTGCGCGAGAACCTCGAGGGCAAGCGGGTCGTGATGATCGACGACTCGCTCGTCCGCGGCACGACCGCCGGACCGCTCGTGAAGCTCGTCCGTGACGCCGGTGCCACCGAGGTGCATCTGCGCATCACCTGTCCGCCGATCACCCACGCCTGCCACTTCGGCGTCGACATGGGTCACGATGGCGATCTGATGGCCTCCCGTCTCAGCGTCGAGGAGATGGAGGCCCACATCGGGGCCGACTCGCTCGCCTTCCTGTCGCTCGACGGCATGATGCGTGCCGTCGGCCAGTCGGAGGGATACTGCAACGCCTGCTTCACCGGCGAGTACCCGATCGCCGTGCACGAGGCACAGGCGAAGCTGTCGTTCGAGGGAGCGATCGCCTGATGCGTGTCGTGGTGATCGGACGAGGTGGACGCGAACATGCGATCGCGTGGGCGTGTGAGGAACACGACCACACGGTGACGATGGCGGACGACCTCGGCGACCTGACGAACGACGACGTCGATCTCGTCATCCCCGGCCCCGAGGCGGCGCTGGTCGACGGGATCGCCGACGAGTGCAGCTTCCGCAAGATCCCCTGCTTCGGCCCCACGTCCAAGCAGGCTCGGATCGAGTCGTCGAAGGGCTTCTCGCGCCATCTGGCCACGTCGCTCGGCGTGCCCGGCCCCGCCTACGAGCGGTTCGAGGAGCT
>JBPEWX010000729.1:0-4924 GCA_052032235.1 Ilumatobacter sp.
GCCGTCGCCTGCGGTGCGAGCGCCACCCTCGTCCGCGTGGTGACGACCAGTGCGGAACCGCCCGTCGCTCGACTCCGGGCGTTCGGCCGCCTCGTTCAGGCAGCCGCGAAGCCGGCCCCGACACGCACCCCGGTCCACGCCGCCGCCTGACCCACCGCCGAACGACGAAGGGGGTGGGTCAGCTGTTGATGGTGTCGCGCTGGGCGATGAGGGATTCGAGGGGCGACAGGTCGAAGGGGCTGCCGACCATCACGATGACGTGGGAGGCGCCGGCTTCGACGTAACGCTCGATGTCGTGCACGTCGTCGGCGCCGACGGCGACGGTGCGCTCGATCTCCGACGGGTCACGGTCGCACTTGGCGCACCACTCGTCGAGGATCTTCGACTTGGCGGCGAAGTGCTCCGGCGGACCGAACGTGTTCCACGCATCGGCGTACTCGGCGACGAGGCGGAGCGTGACCTTCTCGCCCGAGCCACCGATGAGGAGCGGCAGGTCGCCGACCGGCGCCGGGTTGAGCTTGGCGATGCGGGCCTTCATGCGGGGCAGGTCGTCGCCGAGCTGACGGAGACGACCGCCGGCGGTGCCGAACTCGTAGCCGTACTCGTCGTAGTCACGCTCGAACCAGCCCGAACCGACACCGAGGTACATCCGACCGCCCGACACGTGGTCGAGGGTGCGGGCCATGTCGGCCAGCAGTTCGGGGTTGCGGTAGTTGTTGCCCGTCACGAGCATGCCGAGCTTGGCGTTCGACGTGTCGGCGGCCATGACCGACAGGAGCGTCCAGCCCTCGAAGTGCTCGGCGTCCGGCTCGCCGTAGAGCGGGAAGAAGTGGTCCCACGTCCAGATCGAGTCGGCGCCCATCTCGTCGACCGTGCGCCAGGTGCGGCGCATCTCGTCGATCGTGGTGGCCTGGGGATGGAGCTGGATACCGACGCTGAGGGAGGTCATGGCCGCGACAACGACGACGACGGCACCGGTATTCCGCCCGCCCCGACGAACGCATGAACAGTTTGCGCACCTGGTGCGCAAACTGTTCACGCATTGCGCAGTCGGTCGGCGGTCGGCGGGCGGGTGGGTGAGGGGGTCAGTTGGGGTGGCGGGCGAACATGGTCATGCCGTGCATGGTGAGGACCGTCACGTCGTCCTGGTTGCGCAGTTCCCAGACGGCGTTGACGATGCCCCGGTCGGGCTTCGACGTCGACGCCCGCGTCGAGATCACGGTGTAGGTGCCCGTCAGGCGATCGCCGGGCCGGACGGGGTGCGGCCAGCGGATCTCGTCGACGCCGGGCGAGCCCATGCTCGTCGTGTCGCGCAGCAGCCCGTCGACGAACAGGCGCATGCACATCGAGCACGTGTGCCACCCGCTCGCCACCACCCCACCGAAGTGGGTCTCGGCCGCCGCGACCGGGTCGGTGTGGAACGGCTGCGGGTCGAACCGACCGGCGAACTCGAGAACCTCGGCCTCGTCGACGTCGACCGACCCCAGCGGGTAGACGGTGCCGGCCTCGAAGTCGTCGAAGGTGAGCATGGTCGCAGCGTGGCAGTTGCTGCGGGCGACCGACGAAGCGAGAACGTCAGCCCGGCAGGGCGAGCACGGCGATCGGCGCGTCGAAGCCCTTGAGCATGCGACGACCGGCCGGTTCGAACTCGCAGTCGGTGGCGTCGGCGAGTCGGGATGCGATGTTGACCACCGAGCCGTAGTAGTCGCCACCGCGCAACACCACGCTGCCGTACGCCATGCCGCCACGGGGCAGCACCCCGTCACCCATGGCCGAGAACGTGTCGATCAGGGCCCGCCCGGCGTCGACGGCGGCGTTCGGATCGGGATCGACGAACATGACCTCGTCACCGATCAGCTTCACGACGCGGGCGCCGGCGCCGCTCACGACCTCGTGCGCCGTCCGTTCGAATCGACCCACGAACGCCGACAGGTCTTCCGCGCTCATGTCGCGGGAGATGGTGGTGAAGCCGACGAGGTCGACGAAGCCGACGGCGTAGCGGTACTGGAACCGCTCGACGGCGTCGATCGTGGTGGCGCGGGTCCGCTCGGCGGCTTGGAGCATGTGGCGCCGCAGTGCGGGGTCGAGCCGGGCACCGAGATCCTCGATCAGCTGCACCGCCTCGTAGACGGTCCGCGCCAACTCGAACTCGCTGCCGCCCTGGCGCACGTGCGCCGCCTCGACGTCGGCGAGGAACAGCGACACCGTCGCCTCGGCGATTCGCGCGAGCGACGTCCCGATCACGCGGACGAGGCTCAGCGCTTCCTGACGCTCGAACAGGTCGGTGAGCACCTCGATCGAACCGATCAGTTCGAGTTCGGCCTCGGTGATCCCGACCTCACCCTCGGGTGCGCCCTGGATCGGTTCGTATCCGAGCGCGGTCACGTACGCGTCGTACACGTCGGGAGCGAGTCCGCTGCGGGCGACCGCGTCGGCGCGGCTGAGGCGTTCGCCGGGAACGAGCCACCGGTCGCTGGCGACCGAGCTCAGCGCCCCGTAGCCGAGCGCCGTCCGCAGTTCGTCGATCGTGACGCCCAGACCGGCCAGCCACTCGAGCAGGCGGAACCGGTCGGCGGCGTCAGGCGCCGAGGGGTCGTAGAGGCCGGCGGCCTCGTACTCCTCGGCGCTCGGGCTCGACATGGCGGCGTCAGGATGCAGCGGCTCGCCGCTCCGAAGCGGCAGCGCGGTCGGCGTTCTGGCGGATGGCATCTGCCATCTCGTCCCAGCGGGTGCGGGGCAGGTCGTGGCCCATGTCGTTGAACATCAACAGGCGCGAATCGGGCACGGCCTTGGCGGTTGCGATCCCGCCGCTCGGCCGCACGAGCGGGTCGACCATGCCGTGGATCACGAGCGTCGGCACGTCGAGCTGCCTCAGCGCCGGTGTGCGGTCCGGGCTCGCGAAGATCGCTGCGGTCTGACGGGCGGTACCCGCCGGGCGGAAGCTCCGGCTCACCGACTCCGTCGCGAGCGCTCGGAAGTCGTCCTCGTGGAAAGTCGGGCCGCTGATGAGCCGGAAGAACTCGACGCTCTGTTCGACGGCGGTCTCGACGGTCGGAGGTTCGCGGCGGGCCATCGTGCGGACCAGTTTCGCCTTCGGCTGTCCGACGCGCCGGTTGCCCGTCGTCGACATGACCGAGGTCATCGATCGGATCCGCGACGGGTGCTCGATCGCCAGCGTCTGGGAGATCATGCCGCCCATCGACATGCCGGCGACGTGCACCGACTCGAGACCCAGTGCGTCGAGGAGCCCCACCGCATCGGCAGCCATGTCGGCCAAGAGGTACTCGGCGGCGACGAACCGTCGCGACACCATCGCCTTGGCGAGGTCGACGGTGGTGGGCGGAGCCGACGTGAACTCGGTCGAGAGGCCGGCGTCGCGGTTGTCGAGACGAATCACCTCGAAGCCTCGGCCCGTGAGGGCGTCACGGAACCCTTGCGGCCAGTCGGACAGCTGGCCGCCCAGCCCCATCACGAGGAGCAGCGGATCACCGGCACCTTCACGTTCGTACTCGATGGTGATGCCGTTCGCTTCCACGGATGCCATGGCACGACAGGCTACGTCGACGCCCGCACGCTTCCCGCACGAAGCCCGGGCGCGGGACCGCCCGCCCCGGGGCGGAAGGAGAAGGGGCGGGCGGTCGGGGCAGCCGGTGGGATCGGCTGCGGTGGGGGGATCTGGGTCAGGCGGCTCGGAGCGCCTTGATGAGCTGCTGCTTCGACATGCTCGAACGGCCGTCGATGTCGAGTTCCTGCGCACGCTCGTACAGCTCGGCCTTCGACCACTGCTCGTACGGCGTCCCGCTCGACGGGCTCGGGTCGACGGCGTCGATCGCCCGTTCGGCGGCGCGCTCGGTCACACGATCGAGCTGCTCGTTCGCACGCTCACCCTGTGCACGAGCCTGGCCCGTGACTTCCTTGACGCCCTTCGACGCCTGGCTCATGGTGCGCTCACCGGCGGCGCGGGCCTGGCCGACGACCTGCTTCGCGCCGGACGACGCCTGCTCGGCGGTGCGCTCGGTGGCGGACTGTGCCTGGCCGACGACGGTGGCGCCGGTGTCACGGAAGATGTGGAAGGCGTTGGTGACGCCGTCGCCGACGGCGCCGGCGACGGTGCGAGCGGTCTCGACGGACGCGTCGACCACTGCCTTGTTGAAGTCGTAGATCTTGCGGATGACCGTCATGGTCGTACTCCTCGGGGGGACGCGGATGTGTACGAGCAGAGGTCTACCCACCAGTAACCCGTCTCAAACCTGCTGTGCTCGTCGCCGTCCGATACGGTGGCGCCCGGAGCTATGGGACTGTTCAAGAAGCGTGCCGACCCCGCCGAGATGGAGCGTTTGCGGGCCGAGATCCAGTCGATGAGTCAACGGCTCAGCGCGGCCGACGCCGCGAAACAGCAGCTCGACGAACGGCTGCAAGGAATCCAGCAACGCCTCGACACGCCGCTGACCTCACCGCCGACCGAACCGCCACCGAAACCGGGCGGCGTCGATCAGGCCGAGGTCGATCAGTTGCGCTCCGACATGTTGCGCCTGTCGACGCGGATCGACGAACGTCCGGTCGAACCGACGGTCGATCCGGCCGAGCTGCGCGCCGTGCGCGACGAGGTCGGACGGATCAGCCAGCGCCTCGACGAAGCGCCCGAACCAGTGGCAACAGGTGCCGACGCCGGCGAACTGGCCGAGGTGCGTGACATGGTCGAGCGGCTGACGGCCCGACTCGACGAGGTCGACGCCAGGATCACGTCGATCAGCACCGAACTGGCGAACCAGATCTCGGAGATCTCGAACGACATCGAGGCGATCGGCGGCGACGCTCCCCCGACCGACGAGGTCGTCGAGGAACTGCGTGAGGCCCAGACCCGCCTGGCGAACGAGCAGGCCCGCTACCAGATCGCCTTCCGCCAGGACATGGCCGATCTCGC
>JBPEWX010000073.1:0-2178 GCA_052032235.1 Ilumatobacter sp.
GAACGACGCCGCCGTCGCCGGTCGGCCGTCGACGTACGCCCTCGAGCGTCCGTCGGCGGGGATCACGCGGGTGAGGACCACCTCGCCGCCGTCGTCGCCGAGGTCGAATCGACCGTCGACCCGTGCCTCGGCGGCGCCTCGACGCACGATCGATGCGTCGGCTCGGCCACCCACCAGCAGGTCGATCGCCTCCACCAACATGGTCTTGCCGGCCCCGGTCTCGCCGGTGAGCGCGGACATACCGGGGCCGAACCGCAGCTCGGCCCGTTCGATCACCCCGAGATTCTCGATGTGCAGTTCGACGAGCACACCACCGTTCTACCCGATGGGTGTCACGATCGAACGGATGTTCCCGCAGATTCTCCGCACCGCCGGGGTCGTGTCTCGACGGAGGGCGTCGCCTCGCCGCCGGGGTCAGCGGTCGTGGAGCCCGAACTTGGCCTTCAACACCTGGTGGTAGTGGTGCTCGCCGAAGCGCACGAAACACGCCGTCGCGCTCGACGGGCGGCAACTGACCCGCGCCCCGCCCGACAGCGAGCACGTCGCCCGACCGTCGATCGCCACCGACGCCCGCTGACCGTCGATCACCTCGATGTCGACGGTCTCGGACGGATCGAGGACCAGACTGCGGTCGAACAGCATGTGCGGGGCGACGGGCGTCACCAGGATCGCCCGATGCTTCGGTGACACCACCGGCCCGCGAGCCGACAAGGAATACGCCGTGGAACCCGTCGGCGTGCTCACGATCAGGCCGTCGGTCGCGTACGAGGTGAACGGTTCGCCGTCGATCCGGACGAGGAGATGCACCGTGTGGCCCGAGTCCTGCTTCTCGACGACGCCCTCGTTGAGCGCCCGCCACGTGCCCACCGAACTGCCGTCGGCGTCGATCGCCTCGATGTCGAGCATCATGCGCTCGTCGAGGGTCCACCCTCCCGCCTCGGCGCCGAGCGCGAACCGATCGAGGGCATCGCGGACCCCGTCGACCTCCACCTCGGTGAGATAACCCAGCCGACCGAGGTTGACGCCCAGCAGGGGGACCGACGCCCCGTCGAGGAGGTGCACGCTGTGCAGCATCGTGCCGTCGCCCCCGAGGCTGAGGACGAGATCGGCGTCGGCGGCCGGGCGATCGTCGCCGACCGCGACCAGGTCGTCGGTCGTGGCGTCGGCCGCCGGCACCCATCCTTCGTCGCCCCGCTGCCGGAGCCACTCGATGGTGTCGACGGCGAGTCGGCGAGCGTCGTCGCGCGCCTGGTGCGGAACGACGACGACACGGATCACGACGGCACCTCCGGTGCGCTCGCATGGACGAGGAACTCACGGTTGCCGTCGGCGCCGGTGATCGGCGAATCGGTCCACCCGATGATCCGACAGCCGTGGTCGGCGAAGGCAGCAGTGACCTCGTCACGCACCCGCTGGTGCACCGCCGGGTCGGTGATGACGCCGCGACCGCGGCTCACCTCCGCCTTGCCGGCCTCGAACTGTGGTTTCACGAGCAGGACCATCGACGCCCCAGGCTGGCACACCGAGGCCAACGGCCCGATGACGAGACGGAGCGAGATGAACGACAGGTCGCCCACGACGAGATCGACGGGCCCCCCGATCGTGTCGACGTCGAGGTACCGGACGTTGGTGCGTTCGAGGTTCGTGACCCGTTCGTCGGCCCGCAGACGCTCGTGCAGCTGGCCGTGTCCGACATCGACGGCCACCACGTGTCGGGCCCCGCGCTGGAGCAGGACGTCGGTGAACCCACCGGTCGATGCCCCGGCGTCGAGTGCTCGGACACCGTCGACGTCGATGTCGAACGTGTCGAGCGCATGATCGAGCTTGAGTGCGCCGCGTCCGACGAACCGGGCCGGCGGCCCGTCGACGTGGAGCTGATCCGCCGGGGCGACCTGTCGGGTCGCCTTCTCGGCCACGGCCCCGTTGACGAGGACGCGTTTGGCGTCGATGAGTTCCTGGGCTGCCGCCCGGCTCGGCGCGAGTTCGCGGCGCACGAGTTCGGCGTCGAGACGCCGGCGCGGCGCCATCGGGTCAGCTCTTGCGGGTGTCGACCTTGCGGACGCCCGACGACCCGACGGCGGCCCGCTTCTTGGCGGCGGCCTTCTTCTTCGCCGGTGCCTTCTTCGCAGCGGCCTTCTTCTTCGCCGGCGCCTTCTTCGCGGCGGCCTTCTTCTTGGC
>JBPEWX010000730.1:0-6948 GCA_052032235.1 Ilumatobacter sp.
GCTATGACGCGGTCCACCTCGCCGCGGCGCTGTTGGTGAGGGCAACAATCTTGAGCAGCGCCGACACGGATCTATGCGCCGCTGCCGAGCGACGAGGACTCCACGTCGCCAACCCGTTGTCATCGACCTGACCCTCACTGCGAGGGCGCCAACCACGCGCGATATCGAGTCGTGCTCGAGCGCGGTCGCTCCGATCAGGGCATCACAGAACGGAGCCGGATCGGGAACGTGCAGCGCCGCAGCGCGTCGAGCCAGGCGTTCGTCGACGACGAGGACTCGGCTGTCGAACGCTGCGGTAACGCTGTGGTCGAGCCACGCACTCAGGAGCGCTCCCTGCTCCGGATCGGACCGCTCCCTCAGCAGCTGCCAGAACACAGTCAGCCCTGAGACGACCGAGCGCGACGTGAACGGGAGCGCGACAGTACGCTCCGCTCGTGGTCATCCGGCGAGCACTCGGTGCGATCCGCAACCCGGCACAGCTCGTCCTCGCCGCTTTCGTCACGCTGATCCTCATCGGGACGGCGCTGCTGTCGTTGCCGTTCGCCTGGGACGACGACTCGCCCCATCGGTTCGTCGACGCATTGTTCTGGTCGACCTCGGCGTCGACGGTCACCGGGCTCGGCACGACCGACATGTCGGGGTTCTCGCTGTTCGGAGAACTCGTGCTCCTCGGCCTGATCCAGCTCGGCGGCTTCGGCATCATGACGATCGGCTCGGTGTTCGCCCTCGTCGCCTCACGGCGGATCGGGCTCCGCCAGCGGATGCTCGCCCAGGCCGAGATCGGGGCGGTCGACATCGGCGAGCTCCGCAGCCTGATCGGGGCGATCGCCAAGATCACCGTCGGCGTCGAACTCGGCATCGCCACGATCCTGTTCGTCCGGTTCGTCGCCCACGACGACATCGGCGTCGGACGAGCGGCCTACAGCGGCCTCTTCCACGGGGTGTCGGCGTTCAACAACGCCGGCATCTCGCTCTACTCCGACAGCCTCGTGCAGTTCGCCGACGACCCGTTCGTCGTGTTCCCGATCACGTTCGCGTTCATCATCGGCGGATTCGGCTTCCCGGTCCTCGTCGAGTTCGGCCGCCGGACCACGCCCCGGCGGTGGAGTCTCCACACCCGCATCACCGTCGCGGCCACCGCCGTGCTGCTCGTCGCCGGCCCATTCCTCGTGCTCGTGCTCGAATGGACCAACGTCGGCACGCTCGGTCCGATGGGGGTCTGGGACAAGCTGCAGGCCGCCTGGTTCCAAGGCGTCACGCCGCGCACCGCCGGCTTCAACACGATCGACATCGGGGCGATGCACGACGAGACCCTCAACATCATGACGTGCCTGATGTTCATCGGCGCCGGGCCGGCATCGACCAGCGGCGGCATCAAGGTCACCACCTTCGCCGTGCTCGGTTTCGCGATGTGGTCGGAGGTGCGCGGCGACAGCGACATCAACATCTTCCGCCGTCGACTCCCGGTCGGGATCTCGCGTCAGGCGATGACGATCGCACTGCTGTCGCTCACGATCGTGTTCACGACCGCCGTCATCCTCGACACGATCTCACCGTTCAGCTTCACCCAGACGTCGTTCGAGGCGGCGTCGGCGTTCGGCACGGTCGGGCTCTCGACCGGGATCACCGGTGCACTCCCGACGTTCGGCCAACTGGTGCTGGTCGTCGTCATGCTCGCCGGCCGCATCGGACCCACCACGTTCGTGATGGCACTCGCACTCCGTCACCGGCAACGGGCGTACGCTTTCCCCGAGGAACGCCCGATCATCGGGTGATGCAGCCGCAGCGGCCAGGAGCACCACGGAGCACGATGCCCGACAAGATCATCAACACCATGCTGGGTGGGCTGACCCACGAGCGGGTCCGCCACGAGGGCGAGATCATCGTGATCGGTCTGGGCCGGTTCGGGTCGGCCCTGGCGACCACCCTCCTCGAGCTCGGTTACGAGGTGCTCGGCGTCGACTCGAATCCGGAGATCGTCCAGAACCAGTCGGGCAACCTGACCCACGTCGTGCAGGCCGACACGACCAACGTGCGGGCACTGCGCCAGATCGGTGCCGCCGATGCCGTCACCGCCGTCGTGTGCATCGGCACCGGCATCGAGGCGAGCGTGCTCACGACCGCGGCGCTCGCCGACCTCGGCGTGAAGAACATCTGGGCCAAGGCGATCACCGAACCGCACGGCCACATCCTCCGCCGGGTCGGCGCGCACAACGTCGTGTTCCCCGAGGCCGACATGGGCCAACGCGTCGCCCACCTGGTGACCGGTCAACTGCTCGAGTTCCTTGCCCTCGACGAAGACTTCGTGATCGGCGAGCTGGCGGCGCCCGACGAACTGGTCGGTATCCCGCTCGGCAACACGAACCTGCGCGCCCAGTACAAGGTGACCGTCGTGTGCGTGAAGCCGGCGGGCGGCCAGTTCACGTACGCCGACCGCGACACCGTGCTGTCGAAGAGCGACCTGATCGTGATCGCCGGCCACCGCGCCGACGTCGAACGCTTCAGCGAACGAGACTGAGGCCTCCGCCGGGGATCAGCGACCTTCGAGCGCCTCGGCGAGCACGTCGGGGAAGCGGTCGGGGGTGCAGCTCATGACCGTCGCGCCGAGGGCGGCGAGGTCGGCCGCGGCCTGCTGGTCGTGCACCGGCGCACCCTCGTCGCTCAGCGCGAGCAGACACAGCACCCGCACGCCCGACTGCACCATCCGGGCGACACGCGCCCGCATCAGGTCGGCGTTGCCGCCCTCGAACAAGTCGCTGATCAGCACCAACACGGTCTCGTTCGGGCGGGTGATCAGTCGGCGGCAGTAGCCGAGCGCCTCGGCGATGTCGGTGCCGCCACCGAGTTGCACACCGAACAGGACGTCGACGGGATCGTGCAGCACCGGGGTGAGATCGGTGACCGAGGTGTCGAACGCGATCAGCTGGGTCCGCAACGCCGGCAGCTGCGCCAACACCGCACCGAACAACGACGCGTACACGACGCTGTCGGCCATCGAGCCCGACTGGTCGACGGCGATGACGACGTCTTTGGCCAAGCTGCGTTGGCGTCGACCGAAGCCGACGAGCCGTTCGGGGATCACGGTGCGGTAGTCGGGCTGGTAGTGCCGCAGGTTGGCGTGCACGGTGCGACCCCAGTCGACGTCGCCGGCACGTGGTCGGCGGGTCCGGTTGGCACGCGCCAGGGCGCCGTGCACGGCGGCCCGGGTGCGGTCGGTCAGCCGCCGTTCGAGATCGGCGAGCACGGAGGCGATCACCTGACGGGCCGTCGCACGCGTTTCGTCGGGCAGGAGGTGGTTGAGCTCGACGAGCGTCGTGACGAGGTGCAGGTCGGGTTCGATCGACTCGAGCAGTTCGGGTTCGAGCAGGAGCTGCTTGAGATCGAGCCGGTCGATCGCGTCGCGCTGCATCACCTGCACCACCGGGGTCGGGAAGTAGGTGCGGATGTCGCCCAACCAGCGGGCGACGCGAGGCGCCGACTTGCCGAGACCGCCCGCCCGGCCGCTCCCCCGACCGCCCCGTCGTGGCTGCGACTCCTGGTCGTAGACGGCGCCCATGGCGGCGTCGATGCGGACGTCGTCACCGCTCAGGCCGGTGCCCGTGCCGTCGGCGTCGCCGCCACCGAGCACGAGCCGCCACCGCCGCATCCGCTCGGCCTCGGACACCCGCAGCTGATCGCTCACGACGACACCTCCGACGACGGCGACGACGACGAGTGCACGGCCAGACCGAGCAGGTGTCGCACCGTGGCGAGCGCGGCGTCGACGCGGGCGGCGTCGAGGTCGGGGCCGTAGCCGGTGACGGCGTCGCGCTGTTCACCGGCCACGAGTCGCCCGAGCTGGCGCCGCTCGGCCGACTCGAACGCGCCGAACGTTCGCCGGAGCAGCGGCACGGTCTCGTCGAACGCCTGCGGCGCGAGCGACGACAGCCAGCGGTCGACCACGGCGAGCAGATCGGTGTCGTGCACCAGCACGGCACCGCTCCCGGCCAGGAAACCCTCGACGAACGCAGCGCCGGTCGCCGGTGGCGTGCCGCCCGAGAGCGCACGGCCGAGTCGGCGCTCGACGGTGCCGCTGTCCCACCGGCCGGCGTCGTGCAGGATGCGGGTCGCCCGGCCGTGCACCAGCCCGTGTCCGGCGATCTCGGCGAGCTGCTCGAGCACCTCCGGGTAGGCGCGATGGCGAGCCGGGTGGTCGACCAGGGCGAGCGCCTGCTGGGCACCGCTGAGCCGTTCGACCATCAGCGCCGCAGCGTCGTCGTCGAGCGAGGCACAGGCCGGCACGAGTCCGGCCAGCACGCGCACGACGAGCCCGTCGAACACCGAGGCCAGCGCATCGCGGTCGGTCGTGCGCACGTCGCCGTATCGCTGCGCGGTGGCCAGCGGGCCGAGTGCCGCCATGAGGTCGCCGACGTCGGGATCGTGGGCCGCCCGCGTCGCGAGCTCGTGGACGATCGGGTCGACGGCGTCGGGGAGATCGGCCAACAGCGCCAGGTCGAGCGACGACGCCAGATCGACGAGCCGGGTGGCGTCGCCGGACCGCTCGACCAGGCGCCGGGTGGCCGCCTGCTCGACGGTGGTGCCGTACCCGGCGTACTCGATGATGCGGATCGACCACTCGGGCCGCCATGCCAGCTCCCAGGTTTCGCGGAACGTGCCGCTCGAACCGCGTCCGTCGGTGAGGGTGCCCCACGGCACCCCGATCGCGGTCAGCTGGTGGAGCAGGTGTGAGCGACGCAACCCGTTCGGGGTCCGGAGGTCGAGTTCGACCGTCGTGTCGCCCGACTCGGGCTTGAGCCGCGCCGAACGCTGCCGTTTGGCGAGATCGCGGGCGAGCGGCACCTGCGGGGCGTCGTCGGGCACGCCGCCGATCGCGTCGCCGACGACGAGTTCGCGCCGCACGAGCGGCCGACCGCCCATCACGGCGTCGGCGGCGTCGAGCACCTCGTCGAGCCCGGCGTGCGGGCGTTGCCGGAGCGCGGCAAGGGCGTCGGCCATCCGGGTCGCGGCGATCAGATGGTCGGGCGAGGCGGACAGGTCGGCGCGGCGCAGCACCTGGGCGGCGTCGACGAAGAACCGGGCGACGCCGTCGGGGCCGGGGTGGCGGAAGACGTGGTCGTACCAGCCGGGGCTGCGCACACCGGCGCCGTAGCCGGTCGCCGTGGCGAGCCGCTGGTGGGTCCACGGCACCCAGCTGACGGCCACCTTCGCCTTCGGGAGACCGCGCAGCGTCGCGTTGTCGGCGGTGGCGGTCGTGGCCCCCGACGAAGTGACGTCGAGGGCGGGCACGTGCCACGCCCCGCACACCACGACGACACGGTCGTGCTCCTTCAGCGCCGCCCTGATGCGCTTGCGCATGTGGGCCTCCCGCTGTTCCTCGCCAGTGGAGGTGATGGTGCCGGAGCGGACTGCCGCCATTGCCTCGGCGACCGCCTCGAACGCAGGCAGGCCGTCGCCACGATGTTCGATGACGTCCTCCCACCACCGCTCGGCGTCGGGCTCACCGGCCGCGGCGGCGAGGGCACCGAGCGGGTCGACCGGCGCGCCGCCGGCGTCGGTGAGTCGTTCGTCGTCGGGACCGCCGGCGAGGGTGTTGGCGAGCGGCAGGTCGATCGCCTCGACGGGAACCCGGTGTTCGTTCGCCCAGCGGATCGCCTGCCACTCGGGACTGAACGACGCCAGCGGGGCGAACACCGCCCGGTGCGGTTGATCGATCACGTGGCCGAGCAGGGCGACCGGCGGGACGAGCCCCTCGGAGCCGACCCACTCGAACGCCGCCGTCGTCTCGGCGGGCGACTCGACGAGCACGACGTCGGGCGCCAGCTCGTCGAGCGCGGCGAGCACCGACCGAGCCGATCCCGGACCGTGGTGCCGGATCCCGAGCAGGTGCAGCTGCGCCACCGACACCTCAGCCGAGGGCGCGACAGGCGTCGTAGAAGTCGCCCCAACCGTCGCGGTGGGCGACGACCGATTCGAGGTACTCCCGCCAGGCCACACCGTCGTGGGTCGGGTCGCGCACGACGGCGCCGACCACACCGGCGGCGACGTCGTCGGCGCTCAACTCGCCCGACCCGAAGTGTGCGGCGAGCGACAACCCGTTCGTGACGACCGAGATCGCCTCGGCGGTGCTGAGGGTGCCCGAGGGCACCTTGAGACTGGTACCGCCGTCGGCGGTCTGGCCGTCTCGCAACTCGCGGAACACCGTGACGACCCGACGGATCTCGTCGGCCGACGACGGCACGGGCGGCAGCGCGAGCGCCGTGCCGAGCTCGTTGACACGTTGCGCGACGATCGCGATCTCCTCGTCGGCGGTGTCGGGCAGCGGGAGCACGACCGTGTTGAACCGTCGGCGGAGCGCAGCCGACAGGTCGTTCACACCGCGGTCGCGATCGTTGGCCGTGGCGATCACGTTGAAGCCGCGGGTCGCCAAGACCTCGGTGTCGAGCTCCGGGATCGGCATCGACTTCTCGCTCAGCGCGGTGACGAGCGCGTCCTGCACGTCGGAGGGCATGCGGGTGAGTTCTTCGACGCGAGCGATCGCACCGGCCTGCATCGAGCGGTAGATCGGCGACGGGACGAGCGCTGCCTCGGTCGGGCCCTCGGCCAGGAGCCGCGCGTAGTTCCACCCGTACCGGAGGGTCTCCTCGGTGGTGCCGGCGGTGCCCTGGACGAGCTGCGTCGAGTCGCCGCTGATCGCGGCGGCGAGGTGTTCGCTCACCCAGGTCTTGGCGGTGCCGGGCACCCCGAGCAGCAGCAGCGCCCGGTCGGTGGCGAGGGTCGCCACCGCCACCTCGATCAGGCGACGCTTGCCGACGTACTTCGGCACGATCACCGTGCCGTCGGGCAGGGTGCCGCCCATCAGGTACTCGACGACCGCCCAGGGCGACAGCCGCCAGTTGGGTGGCCGCTCGCGATCGTCGTGCTCGGCCAGCGCCGCCAACTCGTCGGCGT